>JAKMCZ010000205.1 GCA_022428185.1 Alphaproteobacteria bacterium
CCTATCATGATACGGCACTGGGCACTGATGTTTTGTCAGAAGGTTATTTCGGTGACCTCGGCATGCTGGCTTATGTGCGCGATGTGCAGCGCAAAGAGATCCGTCGTGGCATGGCCTCGGTCAAGCACCAAGACCTCGCCGGCTCTAACATTGGCGATGACCACAAGGAATATTTCTCCGGCGATATGGCCCTATTGGCCTCGGGCGAAGACAATACGATGAACCAGTTCTAGCGTTTATCGTTTGACATTTGAGGGCTCGCACATTTATTCGCGGGCCCTCTTTTGCGCGCGGTGATAATTGCCCGTCGAGGCTCCGCCTGCTATAAAGGCTTCGCAGTCAGCGCGGATGCTGATTGCGGGGCTTCAAAAACCCTAAGTAAAAGCCATAATTTATTTTTTGTATGTGGTCTGCACCTTCGGGTGTTAGACCTTTTTTAGTGAATTGTTGGGAAAATCGTCCGCCCTTGTGCAATGCGTCGGGGTGGCGGCTGAATAGGGCTCTTCCTCGGAAGGCGGCTCAATAGGTCGCGGCCGATTCTTTTACTCGGTTTTTTGACGCCCCGACACCAAGGCAACTTGGTGTCGGTTTCGCCAATAAAACAAGCCGAAAGGTCAAAAAAATGAAACGCCCATTTACTCACTTATCTAATGTTCATGTCATCATCTTGCTGGCGTGCATCAGAGCCACATTCCTGCCGCTCATCATAATCTTGCTCGTCGCCAAATATTTGAAATATGGCATCGCCCTATTGACACCCGCCGATTGGAGCGAGGAAGAGGAAACGTTTTTACGCAAAGCCTATTGGAAGGGTCAACGGGAGGAGGATTTGAAGTTTATTTTATGGCGTCGCCCGCGTGATATTTATGCCAAAGCACAGGAATTGGGTCTTGTCGAGCCGCGCCATCGAAAATGAATGGTAGGCTTATAGTTGGCCTAAAATGTCGCTAAAAAAGCGCCCGCGAGACAAATAAGAAGACACCGAAAACGGTTAACACAAGTGCGGCAATATCAGCCCATTTGACCGGCGGGGTTGGCAGTTCTTCAAGCAAGTAAGGGCCAAAAACCACCAGCGGGATAAAGACCAGTAATTGCCCGACCTCAATGCCGATATTGAAACCGACAAGGGCGCCGGCGACATTGCCCGGCGGCAGGCCGATATCGCTCAATAATCCGGCAAAGCCGAAGCCATGAATAAGCCCGAATGCGACGGTCATTAAAGGCGCCAGTGTCAGCGCGTCATGCTCTGAGCGAATGATTTGACCATAGGCGAGGCAGAACAAGATAAGACCGGCCCAAACACCAAGCCCTAAACCGCTGCCGAAAATGGTGGCGATGAAAGAAACGATGAAAAACCCGGCGGCCAGCCCCATGCCGGTCACGGGCATGAGTTGATTGCGCGCTAAAATCCGCTCGGCAGCCACCAATGCGATAGAAAAACCGATAAGCGCCTCAACCGCTTGCGGGTTGGCGGTCACCACACCAAGCACCGCCAGTGCCAATGTAATGGAGTGACCGAGCGTAAAGCCGGTAATCAGGAAAAGCGTCTGGCGCTTTGTGCCGCCGATGAGAAGCAGGCAAAAGACAAAAGCCAAATGGTCATAACCGGTCACGATATGGTCAATACCGAGCCAAAAATGACTTAAAAAGTTCTCGCCAAAAGTAACGCTTGCTTCAATGCGCCCGCCATCGGCCGGGGTGATGCGGTGCATGCGTTGACTGGCCGTAAACAGCACTTCGGTGCTTTCAGGGTCGTCTTTTTTCTGCGTCGAAAGCCGCGCGAAATGAACATGGCTGCGCGCCAGATTGAAGAAAGCATGATTGTGTATCTCGACCGGCGCGGTGTCATTGAAACAGGCAAAGCGGGCGGTGATGCGAACATAGCCCTTGCGCGCCGGCGCACGTTCAAAATCACGGTCAAGCCGACAGGCCGTGTTGACTTGTTCGAGCCGCAAATGCTTTTGGACATGAATGGCAAGCGCTTGATTGAGACCCTGACTGGTCAACACTTCGGGCAGCAAAGTGACATCGCGCGCCGGTGCGGTGAAGCTGACATGCAAATTGCGCCCGTCCCAAAACCAATCTGAAAAGCTGAGGCTTTTATTATGCGCCGCAACAGGAGCGGCAAAGCCAGCCAAACAGACAACAGCTAAGACAAGAGCTAAGGCAAAAGCATTGAAACGCAACAACATGGGGTCAGCCCTATTGCGGTGCGTCGGGGGCGAACACAATATCGGCGCGCCCGCGCAACCAATCGAGATAATTGCGCAGGGCGTTATCGTCATTGGAGCGCCGCAGGGCGTCAATAATTTGGCTGCGAATGGTGTCAAAATCGGGTGGCACGCCGGGTTGATTGCGGATAATTTTCAAAAAATGCCAACCGGTCGGGCCGGCCAGCGCATCGGAGATTGAACCTTGCGGCAGGCTTGCAGCAGCGGCGGTTAAATTGGGGCCGAGATAATCGGTCATTTTGGCCGGTGTCAGCATGACACGCGGCAGGTCGGGTAAAATCTCGCTGCCAAGCGCGGCGGCGGTCGCGGTGAAATCATCACCTTGCCGCAAGGCGGCGCGCACTTGGTCAAGCCGAGCAATGGTTTCAACATCATTGGCGGTGTCGCCATAGGGAATGAATATTTGTGCCACTTGCAAGCGACTGGCGGGCGCGAAGAGTTGCTTATTTTCTTCATAATAGGCGCGCAAAGCCGGTTCGCGCACCGCATCGGAGCCCTCTTGCGCCAGCACAAACTCGATAACCGCAATCGCTACCGCCTTGCGCACCGCGCTGTCACCGTCCAACAGGCCGATTTCTATGCCGCGTTGCACCAGCAATTCTTCCTCGATCAATCGGTCAAGCACCAGTTTTTTATCATCTTGCGTCGGGGCTTTGTTCTTATCAGACAATAGCGCTTGATAGGCTGAGGCGTATTCGGTGCGGTCGATATGACGGCCATTGATTTTGGCAATCGCCGCCGCATCAGACAGGCGCGCGCGGTCACCGGGCGTTGCCGCGACTAACGCAATCAGCAAGCCGAGCAGAGCAGCAATGGCAAGGCCGCGCCGCAACAGCTTTTCATAACCGTCATCTTCATTCATCGCGCTAACCTAGCGGCAAAAAATTATTGTGCAAGTTCTCGGATTGCAATCGCTCTGTTGTGGTTTTCAGGGTGTGGACTGCTAGAATGAACGGCGATTCTGAACCGACCATAGGAGCACGCGGAGTATGATGCAGCAGGATTTGTCACGCGCCATTGACGCCGGCGCGCAAGCTCATTTTGACGAGGCGGTTTTGGCTTTGGCGGCGGCGCATAAACGCTATCAGGGCGCGCCCTTGCCGCATATGCTGCTGAGCGACAAAACCGATGATATTGCCGCCATGCAGCGCATGGCTGATACGCTTTGTGTCGATGCGCAGCGTATCCTCATTCTCGGCACGGGTGGCTCCAGCCTCGGCGCGCAGGTGCTGGCGCAAGTGCATGGCAGCTTAACGCCTGCCGGACAAATCAGCGGGCCGGAACTGGTTTTTGTCGATAATCTCGATGCCGAAACCTTTGCCCGTCTATTGTCCGGTGATTTAACCGCGACACGTTTTCTCATCGTCTCTAAATCTGGTGGCACGGCGGAAACCTTAATGCAGGCAGGCGGCGCGTTGCTGGCTTTGCAAGCGCAGGGCTTGGCGGCGGCGCGCCATATGGGCGGCATTGCCGGTCGCGGCGATAATGCATTGCGCCGACTGTCCGCGCAGCATGGTTTTTCGCTGCTCGACCATGAAGATGAGATTGGCGGGCGGTTTTCGGTTTTCAGCAATGTCGGATTATTGCCCGCCATTTGGGCCGGTGGCGATGTCGTAAAAATTCGACAGGGCGCGGCAGCGGTAATGGCCGGACTGCATGGTGCGGCAGAAGATTATGCACCATTGCTGGGCGCAGCGGCGCAGTTGGCGCATATCGCGGCGGGGCGCAATGTTTCGGTCATGATGGCTTATGCCGACCGGTTGGAGCGTTTGGCGTTTTGGTATCGCCAGCTTTGGGCTGAAAGTCTTGGTAAGGACGGCAATGGTTCAGTGCCGGTCAATGCGTTGGGGCCGGTCGACCAGCACAGCCAGATGCAACTTTATATGGCCGGGCCAGATGACAAATTTTATACCCTATTGAGCCATCAAACGCGCGGCACGGGTACAAGCGTGCCCGATGATTTCGCCCAAGACGCAGCGCTGGCTGCTTTGGCCGGTCATAAAA
>JAKMCZ010000223.1 GCA_022428185.1 Alphaproteobacteria bacterium
CGTTGCATGTTCGAGCCCATCAAAGCGCGGTTGGCGTCATCGTTTTCAAGGAACGGAATAAGCGCAGCGGCGACCGAAACAATCTGCTTGGGCGACACATCGAGCAAATCAACCATGTCAGGCGGCACCAATTCAAAGTCGCCATTGACGCGGCAGTTAATCAACTCGTCAGACAGTTTGCCACTGTCATCAATGCCGATATTGGCCTGCGCTACGCGGAAACGAGCCTCTTCCATCGCCGAGAGGTAAATCACCTCTTTGGTGACTTTGCCGTTTTCAACCTTACGATACGGGCTTTCGATAAAGCCGTATTTATTAACCCGGGCAAACGTCGCCAGCGAGTTAATCAGTCCGATATTCGGCCCTTCCGGTGTTTCAATCGGGCAGATGCGGCCATAATGGGTTGGGTGCACATCGCGCACTTCAAAACCAGCCCGTTCGCGGGTCAAACCACCCGGCCCCAGCGCCGACAGACGACGCTTATGGGTGATTTCCGATAGTGGATTGGTTTGGTCCATAAATTGTGACAATTGCGATGACCCGAAAAACTCGCGAACCGAAGCCGAGACCGGCTTGGCGTTAATCAAATCTTGCGGCATCACCGTATCAATATCGATAGAGCTCATACGCTCTTTAATGGCACGCTCCATGCGCAGCAAACCGATGCGATACTGGTTTTCCATCAACTCACCGACCGACCGCACACGGCGGTTGCCGAGATTGTCAATATCGTCAATATCGCCGCGCCCGTCGCGCAAATTGACCAGCGTTTTGACAACGCCGACAATATCTTCTTTGCGCAGCACACGAATGTCATCGGGACATTCTTGGTCGAGGCGAATGTTCATTTTTACCCGACCGACAGCCGACAGGTCATAGCGTTCGCTGTCAAAAAACAGGCCTTCAAACAATGCTTCAGCGGTTTCCGGGGTCGGCGGCTCGCCCGGGCGCATAACCCGGTAAATTTCTTCCAGCGCCGACAACTTGTCATTTGATTTATCAGCGAACAAAGTATTGCGAATGAACGGGCCTTTATTGACCGGATCAATGTCCAACACTTTCAGTTCGTCATAACCCTTTTCTTTCAAATCGACGAGCAGCTCTTCGGTAATCTCATCGCCTGCTTCGGCAAAAATCTCACCCGTGTCATAGCTGACAAGCTCGTCGGCCAGAAAACGGCCAACCAATTCTTCATCACCGACCAGCAGCGATTTCAGACCCTCTTCGGCCAAAAGGCGCGCTTTACGCGGCGAAATTTTTTGCCCTGCTTCGATAACAACCTTGCCGGTTTTGGCATCGACCAAGTCATAAATCGGCTTACTGCCGCGACGTTGCTCGGGCAAGAACTCAGTGACCCAGCCCTTATTGCCAAGCTTATAGGTCACTTTGTCGTAAAACATTTCAATAATTGTGTCAGAGGCATAATCCAGCGCGTGCAGAAGCACGGTTGCCGGTAATTTACGGCGGCGGTCAATGCGCACATGCAAAATGTCTTTGGCATCAAATTCAAAATCCAGCCATGAGCCGCGATAAGGAATAACCCGAGCGGCAAACAGCAGCTTGCCCGACACATGTGTTTTGCCTTTATCATGGTCAAAGAAAACGCCCGGACTACGGTGCATTTGCGAAACAATCACGCGCTCCGTGCCGTTGACAATGAAAGTGCCATTATCAGTCATAAATGGCAGGTCGCCCATATAGACTTCTTGCTCTTTAATATCTTTTACCGATTTTGAACCGGTTTCTTCATCAATATCGAAAACCACCAGACGGAGCGTCACCTTAAGCGGTGCGGCATAGGTCATGCCGCGCTGCTGGCACTCTTCAACGTCATATTTGGGCTTTTCAAAATCATAAGAGACAAACTCCAGCATTGAGGAGCCTGAAAAATCATTAATCGGGAAAACCGATTTGAATACAGCTTGTAGACCGTCTTCAAAACGACCTTCGTCAGGTTCGTGAACCTGCAAAAACTGGTCATAGGAGTATTTCTGAACTTCAATCAGATTGGGCATTTCCACGACTTGTGGAATGCGGCCGAATGAACGGCGAAGACGTTTGCGACCTGCGTAAGCTTGCGACATGAGCTTTCCTCACTTTAATCCCAATCGGGTCGGGTTTCCCCGGATTTCAAGCCTCCCTACCCGCGATGAGGAGGCATGTGCCTAGATGGCAAGATGGGGCGGTCGGGTTTTTAAGGCCCGACCACCCCTGAGCTTTAACCTGCGAACTATTTCAGTTCGACAGTTGCGCCAACGCCTTCAAGCTTTTCTTTAAGCTCGTTAGCTTCAGCAGTCGGCACGTCTTCTTTAAGGTCTTTCGGTGCACCTTCAACGATCTCTTTGGCCTCTTTCAGACCCAGACCGGTGATTGCACGAACTTCCTTAATGACGTTGATTTTCTGGTCGCCAGCTGAGGCGAGAACGACGGTAAATGCGTCTTTCTCTTCTGCAGCACCACCGGCATCGCCGGCAGCAGGCGCGGCAGCCACTGCAACCGGTGCAGCGGCGGAAACGCCCCATTTATCTTCCAGAAGTTTCGCAAGTTCTGCCGCTTCAATAACGGACAGGCTTGAGAGGTCATCGGCAATTTTTTCAATATCAGCCATTCATTTTCTCCAATCGGTTGTTCGGGGACCCACCGCTTACGCGGCTTCTCCCTCTGCAGCTTTGGCGCCAATTACGCGAGCCAATTGACCGGCGGGGGCTTGCAACACGCCGGCAACTTTTGTTGCAGGTGCATTAATAAGTCCGACGATTTGACCGCGCAGCTCGTCCAGAGACGGCAACGACGCCAGGTTTTTGACACCATCTGCATCAAGGACGTTACCGTCCATAATGCCGCCGAGGATTTTGAGATTGTCATTACCCTTGGCGAATTCAGCGGCGATTTTCGGGGCGGCAACCGGATCGTCTGAAAAGGCGATCGCGGTCGGGCCTGAGAAATACTCACCGACAGATTCATTTGGTGTTCCTGCGAGAGCGAGCTTGACCAGACGGTTTTTCGTCACTTTGACGGTTCCACCGACATCAGCCATTTGATGCCGAAGCTCATCGAGATCCGGCATTGAAAGCCCCGAATAGTGGGTCACGACAATCACACCGGCATTTTCAAAAATGCCGTTATAATTTGCCACGAGCTCTTCTTTTGCAGCTCTATCCACTGTTCACTCTCCTTTGTATGTCTTGCGACACACGCTGGTGGCACCTCCCCCTTTCGGGTTGCGGCACCGGTTCGGAATTGCCACCGGATGCGAAAAGCATCTGGTGACGCTCTTCCTGTCCCGGGACCAGCCGATTGAGTGCTTCACGCACTCTCAAAAACTGTTCTCCCGTCTCATACAGGAAATTAAGCATTCCCAATTGAATGCCCCTGTAATCTCGGACAGGCCGAAGACTTTCGCCTTCGGTCATCCGCCCGCCGCCCCCATGTGTACGCAAAGGGCGGCGGACGAAATTCTTAACCCTCGTTGCCGAGGTCTGCCATATCCAGCTTAACGCCGGGCCCCATTGTGGAGCTCAACGCCAAACGTTTCATATACGTGCCTTTGACACCACTCGGTCGTGCCTTACGAACGGCGCTGACCAAGGCGCGGATGTTGCCCGCCAATTGCTCTTCAGAGAAGCTGGCTTTGCCGACACCTGCCTGCAAAATGCCCTCTTTCTCAACCCGAAATTCAACGGCGCCACCCTTAGCCGATTGCACGGCTTCAGCGACATCTATTGTCACTGTGCCGACTTTCGGATTTGGCATCAGATTGCGCGGCCCCAGAACCTTGCCGAGACGGCCAACCAAAGGCATCATGTCCGGCGTCGCAATGCAGCGGTCGAAGTCAATTTTTCCGCCTTGCACGGTTTCCATCAAATCTTCCGCGCCAACAATGTCAGCACCGGCGGCTTTCGCCTCTTCGGCTTTTTCATCGCGGGCGAACACGGCAACGCGCTGTGCGCGGCCTGTTCCATTGGGCAGGTCAATTACGCCGCGAACCATTTGGTCGGCATGGCGCGGGTCAACACCCAAATTCATCGCAACCTCAACGGTTTCGTCAAATTTGGCCGTGGCGTTGGCCTTGACCAGTTTCACCGCCTCATCGAGCGAATAGAGCTTGTTTCTATCGACGCCTTCAAGCGCCGTATTCATACGTTTTCCAGCCATTAGTCTCGCACCTCGAAGCCCATTGACCGCGCTGAACCGGCAATTTGTTTTTGCGCCTCGTCCAAATCGGTGGTGTTCAAATCGGCAATTTTCTGCTCAGCAATTTCGCGGCACTGCGCCATTGTTACTGAACCGGCAATGTCACGACCCGGGGTCGAACCGCCCTTATCCAAACGCGCTGCCTTTTTCAAATAATATGAGGCAGGCGGCGTTTTAATGACGAAGTCAAACGACTTGTCTTCATAAATCGTAACAATTGTCGGAATAGGCATATTGGCTTCCATTTCCTTCGTCTTCGCATTGTAAGCCTTGCAAAATTCCATTATATTTAACCCGCGCTGACCCAAGGCTGGGCCAATCGGCGGTGAGGGGCTTGCGCTCCCTGCCGGCACCTGCATCTTCAGGAAGCCTTCAATCTTTTTTGCCATCTCTCGTTCCTTTCTTGCCCCCTAAGGAGCTGACGATTATGGGCCGTGGTGCGGCAGTTTGCTCTGCCTTCCACGAACACTCACGGGGTTCAGCCTTTTTCGACCTGCCCGTACTCCAATTCGACCGGGGTTGCCCGCCCGAAAATCGACACGGCTACTTTCAACCGCGCCTTTTCTTCATCGACCTCTTCTACAAGACCGCTGAAAGAAGCGAACGGGCCTTCGCATACGCGAACTTCCTCGCCCACTTCGAAAATAATTGACGGCTTGGGCCGCTCTGCCCCGTCCTCAACCTGATTAACAATCCGGTCGACTTCCGATTGTGAAATCGGAGCCGGTTTGCTTTGTGAACCAAGAAAGCCCGTCACCTTCGGTGTGTTTTTAACCAGATGATAAGCCTCATCGGTCAAATCCATTTTCACCAGCACATAGCCGGGGAAGAATTTACGTTCGCTATTAACGCGACGCCCGCGACGCATTTCGACAACCTCTTCAGTCGGCACAAGAATTTCTTCAAACGCCTCCTGCAATCCGGTTTGCGTTGCCTGCTCGCGAATGCTTTCGGCAACCTTGTGCTCGAAATTGGAATAGGCGTGAACAATGTACCAGCGTTTTGCCATCTTAATTAGCCAACCCCAAAAGCAGTGACACCACCCAGCTTAAAAACTGGTCGGCAATAAAAAAGAAAATCGCAGCCAGGGTCGCAAGAATGAAAACCATGACCGTGGTTACCGCAACTTCATTGCGGGTCGGCCACGTCACTTTCGACGTTTCACTTCGTACTTCCTGAACAAATTTCAGCGGATTTGCCATCTACTGATTTTCCTCTTTCAAACGGGCCTCGCGACCCTTCTTTGTCCTTCACAAACCCTGCCATCTCTTTCGAGGCTGGCAGGAGTGGAGGGGCTCGAACCCCCAACCCCCGGTTTTGGAGACCGGTGCTCTACCAGTTGAGCTACACTCCTCCGGTCACGCTATTCAATAATAGCAGCGACGACGCCTGCACCGACGGTTCGGCCACCTTCACGGATAGCGAAGCGCAGCTTCTCTTCCATAGCGACCGGCACAATCAGTTCGACTTCCATCTCAACATTATCACCCG
>JAKMCZ010000141.1 GCA_022428185.1 Alphaproteobacteria bacterium
TGTCCTTTTGTATATTAAATTGTTCTTGATGATAAGGCCCAGACCATTACAAAAGCGCTCCCAAAAGCGGTTAGAACGTTTTCTGGGAGCCGCCAAAGAAGAGTTGAATGAAAGAGGTTATTCTGACCTCTCAATTTCACGTATTTCCGCTCGAGCAGGCGTGAAACCAACATCGGTTTATCGTTACTTGCACAACAAAACGGCCGTTCTTGAAATGCTTATGGACGAGTTTGAGGATGGTATTTCAGCTCAAATGAAAGCTCGCATCATCGAAAAACCATCGCTGGAAGTTTTTATTTCTTATTTCTTGAGTGACTTACAATTCTATTGCTCACAAGAAAATTGGATTATGCAGGCACAGATTGGTATGCGCGTCGAATTGGAAATGCAAGCCTACCATGAGGAAGCGATTGACCGCTTGGCCGATATTGTTCGGATCGGCCTGTCAAATTACTGTCGCTTTGAGAGCAAAGAAGGCGGGTTACGGGTCGGCAAATCTATCGTTCTTATAATCGAAACATTTTTAATGGCTCTTGGGCGCAATATCTTGCTCGGATTGACTAATAAGGGTCTGCGAGCTGATTTTGAAGAATTGATTCTAAGCCAAATAATGCACCTCCGTATCGACTCGGAATAGCTCCCCCCATTTACCTATCTTGTTTTTTGCTTTAATCTCGAAGAATGAAATCTTCCCATGGAATTCCTCAGCAGTCGCGTTCCAAAGAGCGCGTTGATCTCGTCTTGCAGGCTGCAAAGGAAATTATGGCCGAGCGTGGCTACGGCGGCCTGACGCTCAGTGCAGTCTGCGATCGCGCTAACGTCAAACAGACGTCGATCTATCGTTATTGGCCGAACCAAACTGCTCTTTTAGTTAGCATAATTAGTTTTTTTGAAGACGATTATCAGTCCCGCATTAAATTGCTGGAAGAAGTCGCGTTCGACCAACCCTGGCAAAAGGTTCAAAAAATCCTATTGCAGGGGCTGGCGGAATATTGCGCCTCGCACCCCTGGGTTTTTGCTGGCCTTGCCGCCGTTCGCGCCGATATAGGCGTCGCCCAGCGACATCAACAAACCTTGGACTTTTTTGCAACGCGCTATGCCCATTTGTTAAAAATTGGTGGTTTTGCCGTGCGCGGCGAAGAAGAGGCGCGCGTTTCGCGCACTTATGTTTTGATTCTTGATAGCTTTATGTTCGCGGTTGGACGTGCCGATGGGTCTGACAAGCTGATTGCAGATATCATCGAGGATTATCACGATGTCATTATCAGCTATCTCAAGCCCAAAATGCAAAGCGAACAAGAATAAAAGCCTATTGCGGTGTCATCGGCTGGAAGTCCGTATTGTGCATACGACATTGGCTTGAGCTATCACAGCCTTCCGCATGGTCGGCAGCCAGCTTTGATCGCACTAACACACTATGTTTTCCATTGGGAAGTGCCATGTTCATTAGCCCGACACCGGGTAAATCACTTGGCGAACCAAAGTTTGTTACTTTGAGATTATGCGTTTCACTGTCATCTGTAACGTCAGACACATTCAGAAAGCATGAGCCAGAGCTGTCGCATGGGCCGGCACCGTCGGTAAAGCTGAAATTCCACGTCATGTCAAAATCAGCTGAATTGTCATTGTCGTTAACGACGCCGTCAAACGTGCCGGCCGTATTCAACGCACCCGTTTCGGTACCGAAATTAACCGCCAGACTGTGGCTGTAATTGGCGTTCAAGACAGCAAGGTATGGCTCGATCGTTCCGCTTTCGTCATAGGCTTCTGAACTGGAGAATATATACTCTCTGTGCAGGTTAAGCGTGCCGGTTGAAAAGCGAGTAAAGAAAGACTGCCAGCTGCTTCTATTGCTTTCGTCAAAATGGCGATTGAAAATCAATTCGCTTTCCGTGTTCATTGACGTCGCGAATGCATCGCAATGGTCGCTTGAACAATCATGCACCACCTCTATTTCATGGAAACGATCATATGTGCTGCCGTTCTCGGTCACGCGGTAATGCAGAGTGATTATACCGGTATCGGTGGGTTGCCCATCGCCGGAAGCGCTACCGATACTGACCCAGCTGATATCGTCTAGATGATTGACATGGCTGGCCAGATTCTCGGTCGGAAAGGAAACTGTTTCACCAATGTGGTAAGTGTCGCGTGTCGCAATATGACGCGTCTCAGCTTCGCCGTTTTTAACAGCGATCGAAACAGTGCGTTCAATCTCACTGCCTCCGGTTGGCGTAACGCCGATTACTAAATTATAAGGCCCGGCAGCGTCTAAATTGGCGCCACCGCGCAGCAGAAGCTTGTCACCAAGAATGGTGAAATTGTCATCGCCACCACTGACAATGCGATAACTCGCTGTGTCAAAATCGCCGGAAACCGACAGGCTGCCAACCTCTACATCAATCAAACTGGCATCGGGCGCGATTGAGGAAATGAGATTGCGGCAAAATTGCGTGCGGCCATTATCAACAAAATTAGCATCAATTGAGGCACCCATATAGCCGTTTGCAGTTCCATTTGCACCACACACCCATCGACCAACGAAAACCGCCCCCTTATCGCCGAAATCTAAAGCCGGATAGTCACCATTAACATTTGTGAGCAATCCATTAACGACATCAATTTCCGTATCATCGAGATCTGCCACCAAGTCACGCCTGAAAGTAGGAATCTGAAAGAGAGAATCGTCGCTATAGGCTGCAAAGTCTGTAACACCCCAGACAAGCGAGGACGTACTGCCGACCACGGGGCTTAACTCCTGCGGGTCATTAACTTCACCGGTTTCCCCCGTATACTGATAACCGTCAACACCATTGTGATAAATCGGCAAGGCAGAGTTAATCGTGCCCATATCCGTCTCCGACCGTCCTAAAGTCAGCACCTTCTTGCCGAGACTGTGAGTAAAACTGCGATAATCGGCCAATTCATCAGCGGAAAAATTTTCATCATCTCCTGCACCGAGATAAATCAGAATGGCGTCATAGCTGGTGAGGTCGATGCCATTAGATTGTGCTCCGGTATGATTAGCGAAGCTATCACCGTCAAAACTATCAGGGAACTTCTCGCGTATTAGAGAGTGCGTTACGTTAAATTGCACCGGCGCAGCTGTTTCGAAATAGCTCGCTGAACGAACCAGCAAATTGGCCGATGAACTGAAATAGGGTCTGCTCGTCAGAGTGCCCTCGCTGGTCAAAGTCAAAGTCAAAGCCAGAGTTTCGCCGATAACCTCTTCAGTTTCGCCGATAACCTCTTCGGCTCTTTCCTTCTGCTCATCTTCCGCCAGACTGTCGACAACTGAGGCAATAACGTCACTCGTAATATCGATTTCAACACTGGCTTCCGTTTCGAACGCATCAGACAATAACATTTCGCCAGTCGGCGCAGCAATATCGCTCAAGCCTGCAGCGCCGCTTTCCCCGTCAGAACCGCCGACCGAAGCGGCCAATGCCGCATCAAAGGAGCTTTCTACTTCGCTATTGCTCTCTGTAGCTGCGGGCACGGCTTCGCTTGAGGCGCTGTCTTGGCTTTCGGACTCAGACGCGGCAGCGTCACTTTCACTGCCAGATGCTGTTTCTTCGCTATCGCCCTCTTCCTCGGAATCCGCGCTCTCATTGCCCATATCCTCAGATGCCCCTTCGCTGTCTGCTGACCTGCCTTCATCCTTTTTCGGCGGCGGCGCGAGAATGGCATTAATCTCGGCCAAGGGAACTTGCCGCACCGCACCAAGCAGGCCGTCGCTGGTCACATCGACACCAAAGCCTGGCCGGTCAATCAATTGCCTTCCGACATCGGTGGTGATTTCCATGGCGCCCGACAGCAAAACAAATGTTGTCCCTTGATCGCCATGCTTGGCCATAATCTCCGTGCCGCGAATACCGACCGTGGCCTCGCCCGCTTTGATGCTTATGTTTTCTGGTTGCCTTTTCGATAATTGGCCGGACACGAAACGCATACCGCCCTTCAGCAAATTGGCTTGCAAACTGCCCTCGCCGGCCAGCGGGTCGTAAACAAATTCATCGAAAATGATTTTCGAGGCAGGCGCTAGAGAGAATACGCTTTCATCTCGCAACAAAACTTGCGCCCGGGTGGTAGCGCCGGTCTCAATTTCATCATTCATGAAAACATCATCACCGGCTGTCAATTCGCGGCCGATGGATTGCGTGAAAGCTTGCATCGGGCCGGTGCTGACAGCAACCACCCCCGAAACGGTTTTGCTGGCATGTACGGCCGGGCTGACGGCAAGCAAAACGATAAAGGATAGAATGTAACGCATCTTACTCTCCTAAAAGCTGCGACGTAGGCCGAACTTCACCTCACTCAATGTTTTCGTTGAATTAGGGATATTGGACCGCGTATCGGCGGCAAAACCGCTCAAGGTAAAGTTGAGCGCGCCAAGTCGCGGCGGTAATTTGAAATCGAGGCTGGCAGTCAGCCGACTGCGCTCATCTTCACGAATGGTGTTGCTGATGAGCGTATTGGCCGCGTTATATTCAGTGGCCAAAAAATCGACCGCAACAGACAGGTTCATATCGGCCAATCGCGTGCGCGCGCTGAGCGCGGCTGATACGGATTGGGCCGAAAAATGGTTAATCTCAGCCGTACTTTTATCGCCTCCGACGCTCGTCGATAGCAATAGCGGCATCGGCAGGCCGGCAATCGGCTGAGCGTAGGTGAGCGACAGGCCGAACACCTCATTGTCGCGCTGTTTGGCGGCACTGCTGCCGAGATAATTGAAATGGCGCGTCTCCCCGACCCTCAAACTGCCGCGCAGATTAGCATTTTTTGGCAGATTGGCGCTGAGACCGAAAACCCCTTGATGACCGGCATTATAGGCGTAACCACTGACATCGGTTGCATAGGCGCTATAATTGAAACTCCAGGGAATCTTGCGCTTCTCGCTATAGCCAAGGCTTACAAAGCCGGTAATGGAGTCGGCCATATTCTGGTCGATATAATCGCGACCTGCCACACCAAAGCCGGTCGTCAATGCGCGCTCCCGATAAGACGGCAGCTTATACGACAGCGACATCACGCCATCAAAATCGACAAATGGCTCGGCCACTTCTTCGGAAGTATTGGCAATAGGCTGGTCATTGAACATCATGATGGGCCCCTTTGGCGCGGCCAAGGCATTATCGGCTGACCCTCCGGCAAGCCCGGCCGAGCCTGAGACCGTAAGTCGTTTCTCGCTGCGCTCGAGCGCATCGCTCAGGGCAGCTGCGCGGTCCCGCATCACCGCTGAAAGCGATTTATCGGCCAGTAATTGCTGCAAAATCAGCTTCGCATCGGCGCGGTTGCCGAGCTTTAATTGCACTTCCGCATAAAGCACTTTGGCCAGCTTACTGGTCGGGTCGAGCAATAGCACGCGCTGCAAAGTGGCCGCTGCACCTTTGAAATTGCCGCCCGCCAATTGCTGCTGCAAATAGGCCAAATTAATGTCGATATTAGTAGGGTCGGCGAACAGTTTTTCTTTCAGGCTTTGCGCCTGTGCCGTCGACAGGAAAGAAAGAATTAGCGCGAGCACTGAAACGGCCAATCCGGAGGCAAATCCATGACGCATAACATTTACCGCTTTAAGGGCAGACACTTCCCGCATCCAATGGCTTGGGGCAAACCCATTCAGGCAAATGTGCACCGATCAGAATATTGCCGCTTTCATCCCAGCGTTTGTCTGCTTCCACCTCACCCTCATATAGCACCGTATCGGCCGAACCGTCCCCTTGCGTGAAGGTATGCGTGTTGCACCCGCCGGCGCCGATGCATGAGCAACGACGAATATAGAAATTTGAGGAGTCTGAAATCGGTGAGCAGGCATTGGCGCATTGCAGCCCCAATTGGCCTTGCTTCAGCTTGGCGACATTGAGCGGCGCTTCGCGAGTCTCACCATTAGTGCCGGTGGCAACGGAATTATTCGCCCATTGCGCCTCTAAATGCAGGCTGACGGCGTAAGGAACCGTGTCGTCATAAGCGTTTTTATGCGTCGTATTTAGCGAGTCCACAGCCGCCGCGACATATTCAATGCAGTCGTTTTCACGGGAAATAATATTATTCTGGTCTGTAGCAAGCGCCGTCCGGCCATCGGTGATTTTATTGTCGATAACAATCACATCATGGGTGAATGCGCGGTCAACCGTGGAGGCATTGTCGAGTGTGACTTCTTCCTTGGTGCTGTCGATATAGCCTTGATAGCCGACAACACCAACCGCCCCCAGAATGCCTATAATGGCAACGACAATAAGTAACTCAACTAACGAAAAACCACGCATGGCTCGCCTTTACCAAAAAACATGCTCTATCATGGCACAGTTGGCCAGTCGATTAAAGCATGTGCTACTGACTTGAAGCTTCTTCACCATCAGGCGCGGCTTCATCAGAACAAAGGCGTGTGGTGATTTCATCGCCGTCTATCAAAGTTACATAAATGTTGCTGTCAGGCATCTCATCGGTAAGGTCATATTCATCTGCCCCTGCACCAGCGCCTACGGTGTTTGGCGATAAACTTATAGTGTCGTCGTGAATGCTGCCCACCTGTATAATTCCGG
>JAKMCZ010000143.1 GCA_022428185.1 Alphaproteobacteria bacterium
CGTCCTTTTCATGGGTTTTGTCCCTCCTTCGGGCATGGGCCCGGGGTTTTGCCTTGTCTTTCGGAAGGACTGCGCCCTCCCGCGACGGTGATAGATGCCACCACTACGGAAGGTCCGTTATCCACGACGCGCCCCGCGCCCGGATAGGGTGATCACCTCGGCAGGTCTCCTGACTCGCGGGTCATTGTTTGATCGGGCCTTCCCGTGGCCCATCTGGGGCCGCAGTGGCATATGCCGATCGCACTCGCCGCTTACAGTTGCGGGGGCAGTCGCGGATTTACACCGCGTTCCCTTTTCACCCAATGTTGTCACCAACACTGAGACCGAAGCGAGATCGGTGTAACCTTTGGAGCCCTGCAACTCAAGGGTGAAAGCGACTGTCTGCCTCGGGAAAGCGGCGGCAAACTGTCTTAGGCTTAGGCGGTGGCTGCGCGCCGTTTTGGGCCGAACACGGCGGTAAGCGCCAAGATCAATCCCGAAACTGCCGCAATCATACCTGCGGCGCTGACGGAGTTCTCGAGGCCGATCCAAAGCGGGCCATATCCCGCCAAAACATATCCCAAACTTGCCGAGAGCGTGGCAAAACCCACGCTCCACCAAATTTGACTGCGTAAACGATCGGTCATCAAACGTGCAGCGGCGGCGGGGCATATGAACATCGCGATCACGATGATAGAGCCTACGGCATCAAAAGCCGTGACGGCGGCCAAAGCAGCGACCATCACAAGGCCAAGACTGATGGCGCGCACGGGTAAGCCAAGGCTTTCGGCATAGCCTTCATCAAAGGTTGATAGGGTCAAAGGCCGCCAAAAGAGGATCAAAAGCACAATAATCAGTGCCAAAGTCAGGGCCAGACGAGGCAGTTCTGGTGGCAGGCCCGCAAGCGCCACAGGATCAAGCAGCGAGGCCCATCCCCGCGCCTCAAGCCAGATCAGGCTTTCAAGGTTTCCCATCAGTGCGTGTTCGACATCCAAATGAACCGAAGACGCGCTGCTTTGCTCGAGAAGTAAAACACCAAGCGCAAATAAGGTGGTGAATACCACGCCCATGATTGCGCCCACCTCAATGCGCGAGACACGTTTGATCACATCAATCATCACGACCGCGAAGAGGGCCGCAGCACCTGCACCCAAAAGCATCGCCCAAGCGTCTAGGGCTTGTGTCACCAGAAAGGCCAGCACGATCCCTGGCAGAACCACATGGCTTATGGCATCGCCAATCAAGGCCTGCTTGCGCAGCACCAGAAAATTTCCAGGCAGGGCGCAGGCGATTGCCGCCAAAATGCCGATGAGAATCGGCGGAAGCGAAAGGGGCACGAATTCAGCGCCGTTCATGACGCGTCCCCCAATCTTGTGTCGATATGGGCCAACTCATCGCGGGTGAAGGCGCGGGATAGGTCGCTCAACCCGTCATGGCGCGACAGAAATTCGGCATAATCGGGTTTGCTGCGCAAATAGGCCAGACGCGCCTCATCGCGCTGTGCTGCTGTGGCTGCAGACTGGCCGCGTTCGGTCATCACCCCATCGGCACGCACATAACCTTCGCGCTGTAAAAGCTTGCGGGTATAGGGCTCCAGAATGCGATAGCCTTGGGCTGAGGCACGCAAGCCCTGTCTGCGATGCACGCGGCGTTGAAATTTGCGGTGCCGCATCGCGGAGGCCAAGACCCCGCGTGCGGGCGCAACCAAAAGCGAAATGAGAAAAAATCCGGCTGCTACCAAAACGATAATGGCGCCAGTGGGCAAATCGGGAGCAAGGCTTGAAAGGCCCGCGCCAATCACGCCCGATGCCCCGCCAATTGCGCCCGCAATGGGCCAGATATAAGCGGCGCGGTTGCTCCAGAGACGCGCGGTGACAGGGGGGATGATCAGCAAGGCAACGATCAAGATCAGACCCACGATTTTCAACCCCGCAACAGTTACGGCTAAAACCAATGCCATGGCCGCCGCATCAATCAGGGGCACGTTCAATCCCAACGCGCGGGCAAAGTTTTCATCGAATGCCGTGAGGGGCATCGCCCGATGAAGAACAAGGCCCACCATGAAAACCAACGCGGCCCCGATTGCAATCATTTCAGCATCTTCACGCAGCATTGCAGCGGTTGAGCCAAGTAAGAGTTGGTCTAAGCCTGCTTGGCGGCCCGCGCTCATGTTTTGGATCAGGGTCAACATGACGACCCCCAACCCAAAGAAGCTCGACAAGACCGCGCCAATTGCGGCGTCCTCGGATAATCTTGTTCGGGATTTCAGAAAATTAACCGCCAATAGGCCAAGTGCCGCGCTGATCGCAGAGCCAAGCAATAAGCCCTCTAATGCGCGCCCAGTGCCGCCCAAGGCGACCATCACCATAAACCCCCCGCAGAGGCCAGGCAGGGTGGCGTGGCTGATCGCGTCTGATAGCAAGGCGCGTTTGCGCAGAAACATAAATGTTCCTGTCACCCCTGCGGCAAGGCCCAAAACGCCCGCGCCAAACATCACCAAAGCGACATTATAGGTCAGTGTGAAGGCCATGATACCCATGTCTAATAGTGACCCGCTTCCCGCAATCGATCGATTTGCGCTGTTGCCAATCGCCCGCCATAGGCCTCTTGCAAATGTGCGGTGGTAAAGGCTTGGGCCACAGGGCCTTCTGCAATGAGGCGTGTGTTGATCATTGCGACATGGTCAAAATATGCGGTGACAGTTGATAGATCATGATGCACCGCAATAACCGTTTTGCCCGCATCTTTCAGCTTTTTGAGAACGGCAATGATGGCCGCTTCGGTCGCAGCATCTACGCCTGCAAAAGGCTCATCCAAAAGGTAAAGATCAGCATTCTGGGCTAAGGAGCGGGCCAGAAAGACCCGCTGTTGCTGTCCACCTGACAATTGGCCGATTTGACGATGGGCAAAGTCCTGCATCCCGACCCGTGCCAAAGCATCCTCGGCTATGGCCTGATCGTCACGGCTGATACGGCGCAGAAGCCCTATTTTTCCATAAAGGCCCATCAAGACCACATCGCGCACATTCGCAGGAAAATCCCAATCGACACTGGCGCGCTGTGGCACATAGGCAATGCGGTGGCGTTCAGAGGCCAGTGCGCGTCCGAAAATCGACACTTGCCCCGAGAGACGCGGAACGACCCCGAGCGCCGCTTTAAGTAAGGTCGATTTGCCTGCGCCATTTGGCCCGATGATGGCCGTCATCGAGCGGGG
>JAKMCZ010000256.1 GCA_022428185.1 Alphaproteobacteria bacterium
CGCACGCCCTTATCAATGTAAAAACGCAATAGGCGGATAAATTCGCACAGTAAATCAGGGTTGGAAAAATCCAGATCAATCTGGTCAGGCCCGAATGTGCACCAAACCAGTTTTTCGCCGCCCGGCGTCTCATGCGCATAGAGCAGGGGGGTCGGGCGCGGGCGAATGACTTGGCTGATATCATCTTCGGGCGCGGCGGTTTTGATGTAATCGCGCCCCGGTGCTTCATCGCGCAAAAATTGCGCGAACCAATCATGACCGGCAGAGGCATGATTGATGACGACATCGGACATCAGGCGAAAATCATTGCCGATTGCGCTGATATCCTGCCAGTCGCCCAAATCGGGGCGCACAGTTTCATAATCGCTGACGGCGAAACCGTCATCAGACGTAAATGGGAAAAACGGCAATATGTGGACACCCGATACCGTGCCTTTCAAATAATCGGTTAAAAAGGCCAATGTATTTTGCAAAGGATGTGCGTCGTCGGAAAGTATCGTATCGCCATAGGTGATGAGGAAACTGTCTTGTTCCGACCAAGCGGCGGTGTGTTCAGATGGCGCGTGCGCGTCGGGTGACAGGTCGAAGGCTTCGCAGATTTTAGCACCCAGCGCGGCGGCATCTTCTTGCGGATAGATAAACTCGATATGACGGGTCAGAATTTCCTTGAGCACCGGACGGCCTTTAGTTTCAATTCATCCCCTGATGGAATAATAATCATACGCGTCGCTGCGTCCAATAACAAAATCAGCTTCATCGGCTAAATCTTTCCATATGCCCAGTGTCCAGCTTTCATAATGGGCGCAAAATTCAGCCACCGCCGCGCGGTCGGCAAACTGCCAAACGCCGCTTTGGGCTGCGTTGCCTTGTTCTTGCTGCCACCGGCTGTCAATCACGGCTTCGAAATCTTTTTGCCGCAGCAGCATTAACGCATCGCAGCTCTGCCAAATCTTTTGATAGGCGGCAGCGGCGTGTTGCGTCCAGCTTTTCCATATCGCGTCCGGGTCATGCTCGGCTTCCCAATCATTTTGTGGGCGCGGCGTAATGCATGTCGCTTTGCCGCCGACACACCAGCCCTCCAAAAAAACAAAATCGGGGCGTGTTTCAATCGTGACATCATCGGTTATGTCATCGTGGCTTTTTGAAAAGCGCGGCACGGCAAGCGGGGTTGTCGGGCTGACCTCGCTTAACTGCGCCAGCACTGCGCCGAGGCGTGTGACGTCATGCGTACCGGGTACGCCGCGCGTCGCGCAAAGTGGGTGAACCGTGTCGGCCAGTTTTTGCCGCGCCGCTTGCGACAAATAAAAATCATCAAGCGATAAGGTCAATGCGGATTTCCCGTGCGCTTGCAACTGTTCTGATAGCGCATTGCATAGGGTTGTTTTGCCCGCGCCTTGCCCGCCTGATAGGCCGAAGATAAAAGGCTCGGCCTTTTGCCGCGCCATCAAAAAAGCGCAGAGCGCATCGGCCAATTGCGGCAGCTTCATGCTTGCGCCCTTAATCAAAGCTATAAAAAATCGCGCTGCGCCAGCCAGTCGGAGACGTGACGCACCGCGCCCTCCAGCAGGTCGCGCCGCTCAATATAATAATGGTCGGCTTGTTCGATATTGATATGGGTTTTGTCGGTGCTGCCCAACGCATCAAACAGGCGCTGCGCATGGCTCGGCGTGCAGGCCAAATCGGCGCTATTATTGCCCACCAAAGCCGGAATGGTGACGCGCGCCGCATTGCCCAGCCCGTCTGCCGGACTGTCGTCAAAGCTCCATTGCGACAACCAGCTTCGTAAAGTGGTGAAACGCGCCAAGCCCACCGGCCCGTCATTGGCAACTATCGGCTCGCCTAAATAGCAACTATACGGCGTGCGGTCAGACGGGTCTTGCGTCGGGTCGGTCCAGCGCAAATCAGCCATCGTGCCGTGCACGCAAAAAGCGCGCTCATGATTTTCTTGCCCGTCGGCGCGCAAATCAGCAAGCGTCTGTTTGACCCAAGCGGTGATGCGTCGATTGCGGGCGATTTGTGCGGCACGATAGGTCGCAACATAAGCGTCGTTATAGGCCGGTTGATTTGGATTGGCTGCGTCGTAAATATTCAACTCAACATCGCGCTCAAACGGTTTGGCCTCATCGCCAATTGACGGGTCAATCCATTCGGTCAGGGTCACGGCGCGGCTGACATGTGCCGCCAGCAAAAGCACGCCATCGGCGGCGGGCAGCTCGGCTTTTGATAAATCATAAGGGTCACCGGCTGCAGTTTTTGTCAGGCGTTTGCCGGTCGCTTGGTCTTGATAAAACAAGGCCAGCGAGCCACCGCCCGACCAGCCGCCGAGAATGATTTTTTTATAACCGAATTTTTCTTTGGCATGGGCAATCACTGCGCCCAAATCATTGACGCATTTTTCCATCAATAGCGCGCTATCGTTGCCGCGATACCGCGTATTGGCATAAATCACATGATGATCGGCATGCGCGAGCGCGTTGACCATCGGTAAAAACGCCCCACCGCCGACCGGATGCGAAAACACGATTGCCGTGTCGGATTTGGCCTCAGGCGTAATGCGCATCGCTTCGACCGCCACCATGCCGACCGCGCCGCCATAAACATCTTTGAAGCCCGTATCTTCCTCAAACACCACCATATAGGGTTGACGCTGAACCGACATATTGCTCTTTCCCCGCGCTTAAAATAGGCTCTCAGTTGACATATAGTCTGACATATTGCGGAGGCAGTGCAAATGATCAAAGCGAGCGGAATACACCATATCGCCATTATGGCTGATGATATTAAAAAGCATATCGCCTTTTTTTCCGATGTGCTGGGCTGTCGGCTGAGTGCTTTATTCGACATGCATGGTGTGCCGGGCGGGCTGCATGCCTTCATGCATTTGAACGATCATTGTTATTTCTCAATCGTCGAATTGCCCGATGTGGCTGAGGTGCCGATTGAACTGGGTGTCACCCATGCCGGCACCGGTGCCGGGGTCAGTGCGCCCGGCACGATGCAGCATTTGGCGTTTCGCGTTGATACGCATGACGCGCTATTGGCGATGCGCGACCGGATACGCAAAAAAGGCGTCAATGTCATTGGCCCGCTCGACCACGGGATGTGCCAGTCGATTTATTTTGCCGGACCCGACAGTATGGCGCTGGAAGTGGCGTGCCCGGGTACCGCCCTTGATAGCGACCAATGGGTTGACCCGAGCGTGCTTGAAAAGGCCGGTATTTCGAGCGCCGAAGCTGAAAGCTATATGCACCCTGATGAGTATGCCGGCGCGGCGGGCGGCGTGGCGCAACCGGCTTATGATGCCGACAAGCCGCATATGCCTTATCCACCGGAAGTCTATCAAAAAATGCTGGAAACACCTGATGAAGTCATCATCGCAGCCGGTTCTTATGCTGAGCCTCCGGTAAAAGTAAAAAACTGAACGGCTGATTAATTAGGCCGAGCTGATTTGTCGGGCTTTACGAGCCAAATCAAAATGGTTAGCGTGTCAGCCTGTAATTTGGGAGGGTGACATGAAACTGGATTTTGCAACTACATCAATGCTGGCGAATATGATGCTGAATGAGGCACCGCCGCTGCAAACATTAAGTGCTGATGAGGCGCGGCTGGTGTTTGCCGAAATCTATCGCTCCATGCCGCCCGGCCCTGAAACGGTCAAAGCGCAAGATGTTACCATTGCGGTTGATGGCGGTGAGATTGCCGGGCGCGTCTTGACACCTCAAGGCACGCCGCAATCGGTGATGGTTTATTATCATGGCGGCGGCTGGGTTGTCGGCAATATTAATGATTATGATTTGGTCGGTCGTCATTTGGCAGAAAAATGCAATGCGATTGTTGTTATGGTGGATTATCGAAAATCGCCCGAGCATAAATATCCGGTGCCGATGCAAGATAGCTACGCGGCGCTCAATTGGGTCGAGGATAATCGCAAGAAAATTGGCGCTGAAAATCTGCCATTAGTCGTCGCCGGTGACAGCGCGGGTGGCAATTTGGCGACCGTTATGGCGCAAAAAACCGTCGCTGAAAACGGCCCGAAAATCGATTTGCAAGTGCTCGTTTATCCGGTGATTGACGGGCGGATGGAGACCAAAAGCTTCACCGATGAAGACAAGCAGCTTTTCCTTAATGCCGAAGTCATGACGTATTTTTGGGAGCAATATTCAGAGCCGGAAGACCGGCTCAATGCCGACGCATCGCCAATTTTGACCGACGATGTAAGCAATATTGCCCCGGCCATCGTGCTGACGGCAGAATTTGATATTCTGATTGATGAAGGCAAGGCCTATGCCGATAAATTGGACGCGGCAGGCAAGCTGGTGGCCTATAAATGCTTCGCCCAGCAAATGCATACATTCTTTGCTTTACCGGACGCACTGCCGGCCGGCTTTGAGGCGATGGATTGGGTGGCGCGCGAAATGGACCGTCATTTGAACGCTGGCGAAGCGGTTGATGCGGTGGTTGTCGGTGCCGGTTTCTCCGGCATGTATCAGCTACACAAATTGCGCGATATGGGTCTGTCGGTAAAAGTGTTTGAGGCCGGAGAAGATGTCGGCGGCACTTGGTATTGGAATCGCTATCCCGGCGCGCGGGTTGATATTGAGAGCATGGCTTATTCCTTTTCTTTCTCAAAAGAGTTGGAACAAGATTGGGTCTGGTCGGAAAAATATTCGCCGCAACCTGAATTGCTGCGCTACGCCCAGCACGTTGCTGACCGGTTTGATTTGAAGCGCGATATCAGTTTCAACACCCGCGTCGAGAGCGCTCATTTTGACGATGATAATGATGAATGGTTGGTCACAACCGAATGTGGCAAGCGCGTGCGCGCGCGTTATTTGGTAATGGCGACCGGTGTGTTGTCGGCGGCCAAAACGCCTGATATTTCAGGCCGTGACAAGTTTAAGGGTGAAACCTATCAAACCGGCCTATGGCCGAAAGATGGGGTTGATTTCACCGGCAAGCGGGTCGCTGTTATCGGCACCGGCTCCTCAGCCGTGCAATCGATTCCATTGATTGCCGAAGAGGCCGATGAGCTGGTGGTCTATCAACGCACCGCCGCTTACTCGACACCGGCTTATAACCGTCCTTTGACCAATTCAGAGATTGACCAGATGAAGGGTAACTATGATGCCTATCGTCAGGAGCAACGTTTGTCGCCTGCCGGCATCAACAATCCGGAACGGCAATTGGAGCGTGTCATGGATGTGCCGAAAAAAGAGCGCCAACGCCGGTTTGAAGATGCCTGGGACAAAGGCTTGCTCACCGGTCTCCTATCAACTTTTTCCGACATTCAAGTCGATGAAGATGCCAATAATGAAGTGTCGGAATTTATCCGCGACCGAATTCGCAATACGGTGACGGACAAGCAAACGGCTGATGATTTGACGCCGAAAGCCTATCCTTATGGCACCAAACGACCGTGTATCGATACTGATTATTACGAGACCTATAATCGTGACAATGTCTCATTGGTCAATTTGCGCCGCACGCCGATTGAGACGATTACTGAAAACGGTATCGAAACCAGCGACGGCACGCATGAGTTTGACGCGATTGTTTACGCCACCGGCTTTGATGCAATGACCGGCCCCTTGCTGCGGGTTGATATTCGCGGTCGTGGTGGCAAGCGTCTCGTCGATGCGTGGATTGACGGGCCGCGCAGCTATTTGGGTATCGCCATTCACGGCTTCCCGAATATGTTCACCATTACCGGCCCGTCCAGCCCATCGGTTTTGTCGAATATGCTGGTATCGATTGAACAGCATGTCGACTGGGTCAGTGATTGCATTGGTTGGATGAATGCCAATGGCAAAACCGCCATTGAGCCGAGCGATGAGGCCGAGCGCGATTGGGCGGAACATACGGCGCATTTGGCTGGAATGACCTTATTCCCGCAAGCCGATAGCTGGTATATGGGGGCAAATGTTCCGGGCAAGCCGCGCATGTTCCTTGCTTATGTCGGCGGGGTGGGGGCATATCGATTGATATGCGACCAGATTGCCGCAACCGATTATCACGGCTTCGACGTCCACTAAACCGGCGGAAAACAGAGTTTGGTCGGGTCGGTGAGGATTACCTTACCGGCCCACCAGCGTCTTTCCAGTCGCTAAAACCGCCAATATTGATGACATTTTCATAGCCCATTTCTTTCAGCGTCTTTCCTGCCAGCGCGGCCATGCCACCGGCACCGCATATCAGATAAAACGTCTTTGACTTGTCGAATAGCGGATTGAATAGCGGGCTGTCTTCATCGGCAACAAACTCAAAAAGACCACGCGGAATGTGGTGTCCGCCATCAATCGTGCCGCTATCGGCAATCATATAAGCGTCGCGCACATCGACAAATACGCTGTTTTCATCGTTGATATGGCTTACCGCGTCGGCGCTGCTCATGCGCGGCACAATGGCGTCGGCTTCGGCCATATAGTCAGTCATTTTTTTCATCATGCATCTCCTCTTATTGCCGTCAGACGATAGCATAAGAATATGGGTTTATGCGTTGATACACAGGTGCGGCGGCGCGCCACGCATGAAGGGCTTTCAAAAACTCGGCTTTTGTTCTTATAGTGTGGCTAACAGGGAGTTAGTTATGGCCGATTTTGACCAGCAGGATTTAGACGCTTATAGCGAGCAGGCAATCGCTTGGTTTGCTGAAAACACGCCGCGTGAAACCGATTTTATGCTGCCGCTGACCTTTATGGAAGTTGGCACTGACCAACAATTCAATTTTTTGCGCGATTGGCAAAACAAAGTCTATGAGGCCGGTTATCTGGGCGCGCATTGGCCGAATGAATATGGCGGCGGTGGCTTGCACCGCGCTTTTCAAGATGCAGCCACCCGCATAATGGCGAAAGAGCGCACCCCGATTATGCTCAATGCCATTGGCTTGAACTGGACCGGTCCGCTGCTTATCGATCGTGGTTCGGAAGAGGAAAAACAGAAATACATTAAAGGCATTTTGTCGGCTGAAACGATTTGGTGTCAGGGTTTTTCGGAACCGGAAAACGGCTCTGACCTCGGCAATGCGCAAACCCGCGCCGTGAAAGATGGCGATGACTATGTGATCAACGGCTCGAAGATTTGGACGACGCAGGGCAATTATGCCGATTATATGATTTTGCTGGCGCGCACCAATCTTGAAGCGGAAAACAAATATAAAGGGCTTAGCTTCTTCCTCGCGCCGATGAAGGCTGACGATATCAAAGGCGGGAAGATTGAAACCGTGCCGATTAAAAAGCTGACCGGCGAGTTTGGTTTCACGCAGACCTTTTTTACCGACGCACGTATTCCTGCCAATTGCCTGATGGGCGCAGAAGGTGAAGGCTGGCTGATTGCCATGCAGACATTGGAATATGAGCGCGGCGCGCGCTCCGGCCAAGCCGGAGGTCATGTGATGATGATGTCTGACCCGGCTGATATTATCGACTTGGCGCGCCAAGCCAAACTGAACGGCAAGCCTGCCATTGAAGACCCGCATGTGCGCGAAGAACTGGTCGCCTTGATGACCGAAGCGCGCGCTTTGGGACTGAATAGTCGTCGCGATAAAATTCAGCCATTGGCGCAAGATCGCCCAATGTCGCTGGCGCTCGGCTCGAAACTGTCGAGCACGGATTTTTATCAACGCCTCAATGCGTTTGCCATATCCATGCAAGGCACGCGGGCGGCTTATTATGTTGGCGATGAAAGCGCGCATAATAACGGGTTGTGGCAGCGCGCCTATCTGAACAGCTTTTCGGCGACGATTGGCGGCGGCACATCACAAATCCAACGCAATATTATCGGCGAGCATGTGCTCGGCCTGCCCAAAAGCTAGGCTGTATCATGTCGACATTTGACAATGCCCGCGCCGTGCCGCGCATCGGTCTTAGTGAAGAACAAGCGCAATTGTTGGAAGTGGCAGAAGCGTTTTGCCGCGATAAATCGCCGGTCGCGCAAGTGCGCACGCTGATTGAAGATGACACCGGATATGACCCGACGCTATGGCAAGAAATTGCCGAGCTTGGTTGGCTGGGTATTGGCGTGCCGGAAAATTATGGCGGCATAGGGCTGGGCATGGGCGAACTTGTGCCTCTGGTCGAGCATATGGGACGCAATCTCATGTCGACGCCGTTTGTGCCAAGCATATTGGCGGCGCAAGCTTTGGTGCGCGGCGGTTCGGAAACGCAAAAAGAAACCCATTTGCCGGAATTGGCGGCCGGCGCGGCAGCGACATTGGCGCTGTGCGAAGACCATGCCGATTGGGATTTGCAAAACCTCACCGCAGCGGCTGAATTGAAAGACGGCAAATTGCATCTAAGCGGTCAGAAATTTCTCGTTCTACATGCGGCCACGGCACAGATTGTGATTGCCTCCGTGTCGTTGGACGGCGCTCCGGCTCTGGTGATTATTCCCGGCGCGGAATTGGCAGAGCGCATGCGGCGTGAAAAAATCATTGATGATACGCAGCGCGCTTATGCGCTGGATTTAGATGCGCTGGTATTGCCCGAAGACGCGCTGATGCCGCAAGATATGGCGACTGACACGCTGGCGCATATCGAGCAAGCAGCATCGCTTTTACTGGCGGCTGATATGTGCGGTGGGGCGTTTGCCTGCATTGATTACACGCTCGACTATCTGAAGACACGCAAACAATTCGGCAAGCTCATCGGCTCTTATCAGGCGTTGAAACACACGGTTGTTGACGCGCACCAAGCCTATGAAAAGGCGCGCTCGCATCTTTATTCAGCCGCCCATGTGTTCGGCGCGCAAGGCGAGGGCGATATGGCGGTTCACATGGCGAAAGCCGAAGCGGGCGAGGCCTATTCATTCGCCGCCGACCGTGCCATTCAATTTCATGGCGGTTTCGGTTTTACCTATGATTGTGACGCGCAGCTTTATCGCCGCCGTGCGATTATGGGCTGCGCGCTACACGGCGACGCGCGCTATCATCGGCACAAAGTCGCTGATTTGATGTTTTAGCGGCTAAAACGAAAACCGTTTCACATATTTTACATTAAGCGTCGGTAGCGCAAACGCATTGCGTCTGTCCTCGCCAATTGACCGGTAGTCTGTCCAAGCAAGGCCGCTGCCGCAATGATATTGCCGCCGAAAACCGTCATAGCAGGGCTGTTCGCTGACCGCGCCGCCAAGCCGCAACGCATTATCAACCCGCACTGAGAGCATTGATTGCGGCGCAAGACGCATGGCGGCACCAAAGCCGAGGCTGAAAAGCGGCTCGGCCTGATAAAGCTGCGCCCGATAGCCATTATCAACGCTGAGCGGCACCAGCCAGCTAATCGACCCATGACCCTTACGGGCGAGAACCGCTTTGGCCGAAAACACCGGCGCGCTGGACTTGTAAAATGCCGAGACATCATATTTGCGACCATTGAGGCCGGTAAATTTTCCATTCCATACTTTCGAACCGGCATGCTCGGTTGCCGCGCGTAAGCTCAGCAATTGCCAATGGCTATCGTCTTTGCGGGGTTGCTCATAATCTTGCGCTGAGGTCGGCGACAGGGCGACCAAAAAGCTAACCAATACTGAAAACACAAAATACCGCATCATTTAATCCGCTGTCAGCACCCCTTGTGGGCTCAACGCATTGCTGAGGTCGAGCTTGCCGTGACCGTATTTTACATCAACACCGGCATCGCCAATATCCTCTGCAGTGGTCAGCAATAGGTCTTTCAATTGTGCGCCGTTAATGCCCGGAAATTTATGTCGTATCAACGCCGCCGCACCCGACACACGTGGCGCGGCAAACGACGTGCCGGCCAAATCGCCCGCTGACAGCACATCATCATGGGCGACGATGAAATCATTGCCCATATCGCCGGCCGAATGGCTGTAAGGCGCCAAGTCAGTGCCGTCATCTGTCAGCGAGCCGACCCATATATAGGCCTCATTATTGGTAACTCCGGCGGCGCGTTGGCGATGCACCACGGCGGGATAGAATGAACATTCCTGTATCCGCTTATCGGGGCAATAAGTGCCTGAATTGCCAGCTGAGAAAATGAACAACATTTTCGGGTCATAGGTATTGGCACCGGTAATTTTGTAGCCCAGCGTCACCCAATTGCTGACATTGGCGTCAAAATCCGTATCTTCCTCGCCCGTAACATGGCTGAAGCGCGCGGCTCCCCAGCTATTATTGATGATGAAGATGTTTTGTGTATTGAACTCTTGAAACGCAGTTTCCGCCGCCTGTTGCGTCAGTTCGAAATTTTTCATCGTCAACACCGCTTCAGGCGCGACGGAATTGATGACCAATGACACTTTATCGCCATGCGAGTCTAAAATTTGATTTTCATTGAATTCGTCGAGCACGCCGACATTGACATCTTTGCCGGTCCAGCCCAGCAGCCATTGGGCGCGCGCATTGGTGTCGCGGCTGGCAATCGGTCGGGCAAAAGTTGCGTTTTCTGCTGCATGGGCGTCCATTAACGAATCGTAAGATTCATAAGCCCAGTTTCGTTTTTCACCGAGAAATAAACCGCTGATTGCATTGGCTTCGGTCGATGGTGAGCCGAGATAATATTCCGAGCCGAATTCGTCCGTATAATCT
>JAKMCZ010000264.1 GCA_022428185.1 Alphaproteobacteria bacterium
ACGCACAGCAGCTTGGTTGGCAGGTCGATGATGACACGCTGGCGACGAGCCATCTCGACACGCTATCGCATGAGGCTGAGCTTCATCTCATTCGTCAGCTTGGCGCTTATCCGCGTTTGCTGTTGGCCGCAGCGCAGGCGCGTGAGCCGCATCGTGTGGCGTTTTATTTGCTCGAACTGGCGGCAGCGTTTCACGCGCTATGGAATCTCGGCAAAGAAGAGATTGCCTTGCGCTTTATCCAAGAAGATGACGAGGCGGGCAGTCTGGCGCGTTTGGCGCTCATTCGCGCAACCGCGCTGACATTGCGCTCAGGATTTGACGTAATCGGCGTGACACCGCAAGACGAATTGCGTTAGGTTAATCAAAACCGGATAGAAAATCCGCCCTCGAAGGATACTGGAGAAAACATGTCGCATAACGACCCGACCGAGTTTGAAAAGGAATTTCTCGATAGCGATGTCGATTTGCGCATTGCGCATCCGTCGCCCGGCGCAGAAATTTACTCGCGGTCGTCCAGTTTTAATCTGCCATCAATAAGAGCGGTTGTTGCGTTTCTTGTGGTCATGGGTGGTGCGGTCGGCAGCACTTATTTTTATGCCTATCAACAGGGTCTGGAAGAGGGGCAGCGCAGTCTGCCGCCTGTCGTGCTGGCTGAGAAAACGCCGATTAAAGTGCCGGCTGAAAATGTACCCGGTGGCGTTCCGGCCAAACCGGAAGATTTGAATATTTATGGCGTGATGCGCGGCACAGATGGGCAAGGAGCGCCGCAAGTCAAACCAACCTCGCCAGCTGATTCGGCGTCGGGGTCTATCGAAAGCCTGATAGCGCGCACAAAAGACCCGTTTGAGCAGGCCTTGTCAGTACCGAAATCGGTTGCCGAGGATAGTGATTTACCGGCCGGAAACAGCATCACTGTTTTGCAGGACGACCCGAACATTCAAGTATCGCCGCCGCGCCCTGAATTAAATCGTGCGCCGCGCGCTGCTATTGAGGCTGCGCCGCCAGCGCCGGTGCGCGAAACGGAGCGTAAACCCGTTGCCCAACCGACAATCAGCACCACTGCCAAGCGCGATGATTTTATGGTGCAGCTTGCCGCCTCGCGCTCACGCGCTTTGGCGCGCGGTGTCTATTCCAGTCTGCAAAGCAATTACACCGACCTGCTGGGTCAGCGTAATCCGCTGATTTTGCGCGTCGATTTGGGCGATAAGGGCATTTTCTATCGCGTCAATGTGCCGGGTTTTGGCAATCGAAACGTCGCCAATGCGTTTTGTGCCAATCTAAAAAGCCGTGGGCAGGACTGTCTGGTGCGCAAGCAACCCTGATGGTTGATTTCGCGCCCGCCATTTTTGGGATTAAAGGGCTGGCACTCAGCGAAGAAGAAGGCGCATTTTTTCATACGGTGCGACCGTGGGGAATTATTCTCTTCGCCCGCAATATTGAAAGCCCCAGCCAGCTTCGTAGCCTGACCGATGATTTGCGTGACAAGTCAGGTAATCCCAATCTGCCGATTTTAATCGACCAAGAGGGTGGGCGCGTGGCGCGCCTCAAGCCGCCTCTGGTTTCGGCTTATCCGCCAATGGGGATTTACGGTGAAATGTATGGGTATGACCCTGCTTCTGCACTTGAGGCGGCGCGGCTTGGTGCGGCTTTGCTGGCGCAAGATTTATCAGCGCTTGGCATCACGATAAATTGCGCGCCGTGCCTTGATTTGCGTTTGCCTGAAGCATCTGAGGTGATTGGTGACCGCGCCTTTAGTGACGATGTCGAGACCGTTACCGCATTGGGGCGCGCCGTGATGGACGGTTTGGAAATGGGCGGCGTGTTGCCGGTGGTCAAGCATCTGCCCGGGCATGGTCGTGCGAAAACCGACAGCCACCATGAATTGCCGCGCATCGATACAGATAAGGCGGTGTTGGCAGACACTGACTTTGAGGTTTTCCACCAACTCAATGACGCTCTTATCGGCATGACCGGACATCTGCTCTACAGAGATATTGACGAAGATATTGTCAGTACATGCTCAAAGACCGTGATTGGCGATACCATTCGACGGCAAATCGGCTTTGACGGTCTGCTGATGAGTGATGATATATCCATGTCGGCCTTAGAGGGCGATATGGAATTGCGTGTTATCGGCGCGCTGAAAGCGGGGTGCGATTTGGTGCTGCATTGCAATGGCGAGATGGCAGAAATGCAAGCGGTGGCGGCGGCTTTACCCAACCGTCCGTCGATTGATGCCATTCCGCGCATTGAGCGGGTCAATCAGGCATTGGCCGGTCTGTCATGCGATGTACCGAAAGGCGCACGGAAAGTCTGGGGAGAACTGATGGCTGATATTTTCCCCGAATCGCAGAACGCGCTATAAAGAGGCATGGAAGAAAACCGCTCTGATTCCCCGCAAGATGATGGCTTTCAAGAAGGCATTGCCTATCAACCATCGTTAGAGGACGGGCTGGCCGTTCACCTTGAAGGCTATGACGGGCCGTTGCATGTCTTATTGGCGTTGGCGCGCACGCAAAAAGTCGACCTCAAGCAAATCTCTATTCTGACGTTGGCTGAGCAGTATCTTGAGTTCATTCGTGAAGCACAGGATTTGAAGATTGAGTTGGCGGCTGACTATTTGGTGATGGCCTCATGGCTGGCCTATCTAAAGTCGCGGCTTATTTTGCCACCGCCGCATGATGAGGAAGTCGCCGATGCTGAAGAGATGGCAGCGCGTTTGGTGTTCCGCCTGAAATGTCTGGAAGCGATGCGCGAGGCTTCGGCGCAACTTATGGGCCGTGATTTATTGGGCCGTGATTTCTTTACCCACGGCATGCCCGAGGGTATTCGCATTAAGCGGCAGAGCAAATATGATGCCAGCCTGTATGAGGTGTTGGCCGCTTATTCGACCCAGCGACTGCGTAATTATTACGAAAAATGGTCGCCGCCGAAACTGGACGTGCTGAGCATTGAGCGCGCGCGTATGCGGATTGAGCGATTGCTCGGCAAGCTTGATGATTGGGAAAGCATGGATGCGCTGGTGGCGGGTGATATTCGTGACCCGCAAAAACGGCGCACGACAATGGCGAGTTCGTTCAGTGCGTTTTTGGAATATGCACGCGACGGCAAAGTAGAGTTGCAGCAAGGAAAAAACTTTGACCATTTGCTGGTGCGCCGCGCGCGGCCTAAAGCGGCAATTGATGCAGGAGGCGAGTGATGAGCGACGAAGCCAAAGAATCCGAATTGCGTCCGGTTGAAGCGGAAGATATTCGCGCTGTTGAGGCGATTTTATTTGCTGCTGAAGAGCCGCTCGATGCGCCCAATATAGCTGACAAATTGGCGCCCGATGCCGATGTTCAGGCAATTATGGAAGCGGTAGCCGAAAAATATCATGATGCCGGTTTCAACTTACAAAAAACCGGTAATAAATGGGTGTTCCGCAGCGCGCCGGATTTGGCGCATGCGCTACAAAAACATGTCGTGCAGCAGCGTCGTTTGTCTCGCGCCGCGCTCGAAACGCTGGCAATTATTGCTTATCACCAGCCGGTCACACGAGCCGAGGTTGAGGATATTCGAGGTGTCTCTTTATCTAAAGGCACGCTTGATGTGCTGCTGGAAAGCGAGTGGGTGAAAATTCGCGGTCGCCGCCGTGTGCCCGGTCGTCCGGTAACCTATGGCACGTCGGATAATTTTCTGCTGCATTTCGGCCTTGAGAGCCTAACCGACTTGCCCGGGCTGGAAGAATTAAAGGCAGCCGGACTGCTTGATGACAGGCTGCCGCCGGGATTTGAAGTTCCGGCTCCTGATCCTGATAATGACCCTGAAGAAGACCCGCTCGCCGCCGGAGATGATGGTAGCGAGTTGGAGCCACTTGAAATGGATTTGCCTGAAAATCTATCCGATGGTCAATCTGATGACGTGGCGGAGGATAATGCCTCAGCATGAGTGAGGCACTCCGTTTCAATAATATTTCGTTTAGCTATGACGGCGAACGGGTCGTCGATGGTGTTAGCTTTTCGGTCGAAGCCGGAGAAATCGTCTGCCTGTTGGGCCCGTCAGGTTGCGGCAAAACAACCTGCTTGCGCCTCGCGGCAGGCATGGAACGACCCGATGATGGCGAGATAAGCCTTGATGGCAAGGTTGTTTCGACCGCGACGAATGTTGCGCCACCGGAAACCCGCCAAATCGGTTTTCTGTTTCAAGAATTCGCCCTGTTTCCGCATTTATCGGTACTCGACAATATTTGTTTTGGGCTGAATACGCTTTCAGCAGACAAGCAAAAAGCTCGCGCATTGGAACTTTTGAAGGAAGTCAATCTGACCGGCTTTGCTGATAAATATCCTAACAGCCTATCGGGCGGCGAGCAGCAGCGTGCCGCTTTGGCGCGCGCTTTGGCCCCGTCGCCGCGCTTAATGCTGATGGACGAGCCGTTTTCCAATCTCGACCCGCAATTGCGCGACCGCATGCGCGATTTGACCTTGCGTTTGATAAAGCATGTCGGTACTGCCGGACTGGTGGTTACGCATGATGCGGCAGATGCGTTGCGCATGGCCGACCGTATCGCCGTGCAGCTTGATGGTAAGATTTTGCAAATCGACACGCCCGAAAATGTCTACCGCCAACCGGCGCAACCGGAAGTGGCAACCATGTTCGGCAATGTCAATTTCTTAAAAGCAGATGCCGGCACTTATGGCATTAGACCGAATGATATTGCATTGACCGGCGAAGATGATGATTTCACCTTTGACGGTGAGATTACCGGAACCCGTTCAATGAGGGGCGATTGGCTGTGTCTGATTAAAACCGATGCGGGGCAAACATTTGAGGCATTGCTGGGCGGGGACACGCCGCCGCCGGAAGCAGCGCACAAATTCTTTGTGCCACGCGCCCGCCTCATGCTATTCAAGGACTGAAGAAAAAGGGGTTTCCTATGGGAATTAGCTGGGTACAAATTCTTGTTGTTGCTGTCCTACTGATATTGCTGTTCGGTCGTGGTCGCATTTCCTCGCTTATGGGCGATGTCGCGCGCGGCATTACCAGCTTTCGACAGGGGCTACGCGAAGGTGCTGATGATGCCACCAAAGAAGATGGTGGGCAGACGATTGAAGGCGAAGCGGTCGACAAGCCGGATAGTGAGAAATAGCGGGGCGCGCCGATGTTCGACATTGGCTGGACTGAAATGCTGGTTCTCGGCGTTATTGCCCTGTTGGTTCTGGGGCCGCGCGAACTTCCCAACCTATTGCGTACATTAGGTCGTTATGCGCGCCAGATGCGCGATATGGCGTCTGAGTTTCGCGGCCAGATGGACGATATTTCGGCTGAAATGGACGCGCGCGAGCAGCTCAAAAAATTAGCTGAAAAAGATTTGAATTTCGATTTGCCTGACCTTTTTGACGATGGCAAAGACGCACCAAAAGCAAAAGAGGAAAATGAGCGTGGCTGATGCTGACGATTTGGCGCGCAGCGAGATGCCTTTATTCGACCATTTGGTTGAATTACGCACGCGCCTGTTATGGTGCGTCGCGTGGTTTGCGCTGGCCTTCGGTGTTTGCATGTTTTTCGCATCGGAGATTTTCACCTTTTTGCTGTGGCCGTTTCAACAGGCCGCAGGTGATGCATCTGAACTGGAATTGATTTACACCGCACCGCATGAGTTTTTCTTCACACAAATCAAATTGGCTATGTTTGCCGGATTGTTTGCCGCGTTTCCGTTTATTGCCTATCAGCTTTATCGCTTTATCGCGCCCGGGCTTTACAAAACCGAGCGCGGCGCGTTCTTGCCTTATCTGATTGCGTCGCCGCTCTTATTTGGTTTGGGCGCGTCGCTGGTATTCTTTATCGTTATGCCGATGGCGTTTGAGTTTTTCTTGTCGATGCAGCAAGGCGGTGGCGATGACGCTACGTCCGTGCGCATGGTCAATCGGGTAAGTGAATACCTCTCTTTCACCATGGTGTTGATGCTGGCTTTCGGGCTGTGCTTTCAGCTACCGGTTGTGTTGACGCTGCTGGGGCGCATCGGCTTGGTAACGGCAGACGGGCTGCGCGCCAAACGCCGCTATGCGATTGTTGCCGTGTTTGCCGTTGCGGCATTGCTGACGCCGCCCGACCTTATCAGTCAATTAGGCCTCGGTGTGCCGACTTTGCTGCTTTATGAGATTTCAATTTTGTGTGTCGCGGCGATGCAAAAACCGAAACAAGAAGCTGAACAAAAAACCGACTAAGGCCTTGTGGTTTAGGCGCGCGACTGGCTTTTGCGCCTCTGCCGCATTATACAGAACAGGCAACCAAGTCGAGCGAGTCGCCCATGCATGATATTAACGCCATACGCCAAGACCCTGATGCTTTTGATGCCGCTTTGGCAAAGCGCGGTGTGTCGGCATGTGCGGCAGATATGCTGGCGCTTGATGACAAACGCCGCGCCGCTATTGCCGAGGCGCAGGATTTGCAGACACAGCGCAATGATGCGTCCAAGAAAATCGGGCAAGCCAAAGGGCAGGGCGATGAGGCTGAAGCACAACGCTTGATGAACGAAGTATCAGGGCTGAAACAGGCTTTGCAAACAGCCGAAGAGGCTGAGCGTGTCACCAATGCCGATTTGACCGAAGCGCTGGCCGCCCTTCCCAATTTGCCGCTCGACGATGTGCCGACCGGTGATGACGAAGAAGCCAATGTTGAGCTTCGTCGGGTCGGCGAGCCGAAGCCGGGCGAAGCCGAGCATTTCGAAATCGGCGAAGCGCTCGGCATGATGGATTTCGAGATTGCCGCCGCTTTGTCCGGCTCGCGATTTGTTGTTTTACGCGATGGCCTGGCCCGGCTCGAGCGCGCTTTGGGCAATTTCATGATTGATTTGCAGGTCACTGAATTCGGCTATCGCGAAATGGCTTTGCCCGTTCTGGTGCGTGACGATGCGGTTTTCGGCACCGGTCAATTACCGAAATTTGCCGAAGATTTATTCCGCACTGAAAACGGTTTTTGGTTAACGCCGACCGCCGAGGTGACGCTGACCAATCTGGTGCGCGAGCAAATTACCGACGCTGCCGAATTGCCGCTGCGGCTCACCGCTTTGACGCAATGTTTCCGCTCTGAGGCGGGCGCGGCAGGGCGCGATACACGTGGCATGATACGCCAGCACCAATTCAGCAAGGTTGAACTGGTGACGATTACCGATGCTGAAAACGGCGAAGCGGAACTTGAGCGCAAAACCGAATGTGCTGAAGAAGTCTTGCAGCGGCTCGGTCTGCCTTATCGGGTGATGCAGCTATGCACCGGCGATATGGGCTTTGGCGCACGCAAAACTTATGATTTAGAGGTCTGGTTGCCCGGACAAAATATGTATCGCGAAGTTTCGAGCATATCTTATTGCGGAGATTTTCAAGGGCGACGCATGAATGCGCGCTATCGCCATGAGGGTGAAAAGCAAACGCAATTCGTTCACACATTGAATGGCTCTGGCCTTGCCGTCGGGCGCACGCTTGTGGCGGTGCTCGAAAACTACGTCAATCAAGACGGGACAGTCACAATTCCCGAAGCGTTGCGTCCTTATATGGGCGGTTTGGAAATCTTAGGGGAAACAAATGAGTAAATCAGCCGGTAAATCAGTAGGCCGTATTTTGGTGACCAATGATGATGGCATTGATGCGCCGGGTCTGGTTTCAGCGGTAAAAATTGCCGAAGCCCTGTCCGACGATGTTTGGGTTTTTGCACCGGCTGAAGAGATGAGCGGTGCCAGCCATTCGCTGAGCCTGTCAAAGCCGATGCGGGTGGTTGAAGTAGGGCCGAAACGGTTTGCTGTTTCCGGCACGCCGACCGATTGTGTGATGGTCGCAACGCGTCATATGATGCGCGATAACCCGCCTGATTTGGTTCTGTCGGGCGTCAATTTTGGACAAAACATTGCCGAAGATGTCAGCTATTCGGGCACGGTGGCGGGCGCGAAAGAGGGCACGGTTTTCGGTATTAAATCGATTGCCATGTCGCAAGCGGTTTTGTTTTCCGGCGAGCCGGGCAGTTGGATGCCGCGTTTTGAAGTAGCTGAAAAACATGCGCCCGGCCTGATTGAAAAATTGCTCGATACCGATTGGGCGCATGAGACACTGATTAATATCAATTTCCCGCATGTCGATATTAACGACAACCCGCAAATTCGCGTGGTCAAGCAGGGCAAGCGCGACCGCAGTATTTTAGGTCTTGAGGAGCGCGTCGACCCGCGCGGGCGGAGCTATTTTTGGTATAATTTCGACCGACTGGTCGATGAGAATGGTCAACTGGTTTACACGCCGGGCAAAGACACCGATATTGAAGCAATCACGCAGGGGCATATTGCCATTACGCCGCTGAATATGGATCATACGCAAGGTGAAATGGCGGCTGAATTGGCCGTGCTGTTTGAATGACGCAAACGAAGCAAGAAAAACAAAAATTGCAGGGGCTTTGGGCCTCAACGCCCAAGACTGCCTTGCTTGCCATTTTTTTGGTTGCGACTATTTC
>JAKMCZ010000266.1 GCA_022428185.1 Alphaproteobacteria bacterium
TATCTCTATAGGGTGGACATAAGGGTCCCCATTTAATCTACAGAATACTCATGTAAATACATCAACTCTCACATGGGCAAGCATTTGCCACACTGGTGCCACAGTGGAGGTCGTGTGATGGGTCTCAAGGCACTTAAGCCTTGATTGGTGCTTTAGATGAGCCTTATAGTTAAACTATTGAAAGCAAGACGTTTTCTTAGGGCTTCTGTGGACAGACCCGTAGCTCAGCTGGATAGAGCGCTGCCCTCCGAAGGCAGAGGTCAGAGGTTCGAATCCTCTCGGGTGCGCCATTTACTTAATGATTTAGCTTTATATATGTTTTCCACCGATCTCCATTGGCTCCAATGAGGAAATAATGATGACAGTAAGGAAGTACCGCACAATAGCGTGTAATTGAAAATGTTGCTTTTGCACTGCGGATACAAAAGTTTTTTATAAGGAGAAACTTAAAGGAAAAGGGCGAATGGCATATTGGTTTTTAGTTTTGGGTGGGGCGCTTTCTTTCGTAGGAATGTTATTCCACGGGCTGATAGGAGGGAAAATTTATTCAACAAATATTAGCAAAAGCGATCTGGAGCCATTGGGAAAGACGCTAAGCCATTTTTCTTGGCAATTTCACTCAATTCATCTTTTCATTTGTGCAGCTACCTTAGTTTACGTTGCCTATAATCCAGAGCACGCCGTCGCGGTTTATCCACTAATTGGGATAAATGCCCTCGGCGCGTTATTATTTTTTGGGCTCGGAATTGTAGATAGAGAATTGATGAAAATGCCGGGCGCAATGCTAATGGGTGGCGTGGCTGCTTTAGCCTGGTTCGGAATCCAGTAAAGACACGCATAATGACCTAGGCTCGATTTTCTATACCAGCGTGGGCGGTAATGAATAGACGGCAAACGGTCAAATTGATTGGCGGTGGCGCCGTGGTCGCTGCGTCTACAATCGGCGGCTTTGCAAGCGCGCCCAAGCTGGCATACCGCATTGGAAGCGCGGCAATTGGCAATTATTGAACGCGGCAGTGCCAAATTGAAACAAGCTACGGCCGACGATGAGAGCGTCAGAAACGCGCTTTATGGCACTTAATTTTCACCCGGCAGGGTTCGGGCTAGGAACCGGCGCGGCGGCGGGCTGGACCACGTGGCGGATTTTTATTGCCGCCGGCTCTGCGCGGTCGACCCGAGCGGTCGGCATAGGCTTTGCCGCCTCTGGTTCTTTTAGAACCGCTACCTCTTTTTGAGCCGGCGCCGTTTCCCGGACTTCTACTATCTTTTGGGCCTCTCCTCTTTTTTTGGTCGGCCCTTTTTCCAGAGCGATGGACGCGCGCGTCATCTGTCGGTGCGTCTTCAGCTGGTCTTTTCTTCGGCTTGGCGGCGCTAGGCGACATCGGGTTGTATCCGCCCTCATTGTCGGCTGCATGCGCCATGTTCTCGGCCGGTAATTGGCGTTTGATAAGCTTTTCAATATCCCGCAACAAATTAGTTTCTTCCGGCGAACACAAAGTTACCGCCTTGCCCTCGCGCCCCGCTCGCGCCGTGCGACCGATGCGGTGCACATAAGCCTCCGGCGTGGTCGGCACATCATAATTGACCACGAGCGAGATGTCGGGAATATCGATACCGCGCGCGGCGATATCGGTGGCGATGAGAATATGCTCGTCGCCTTTGCGGAATGCCTGCAAAGCCCGTTGCCTCTGGCTTTGGCTTTTATTGCCATGAATGGCCGAGGCGGCGATGTTTTGTTTGGATAAATATTTCACCAATTGATCAGCGCCATGCTTGGTGCGGGTGAATATGATGGTGCGGAACTGGTTTTCCACCAGCGTCACAATATGAGGCCGCTTTTGCGGTTTTTCGACCAACATGACTTGCTGATTGATTTTATCAACCGGCTTGGCCTGGGGCGCGACAGCGACATCGGTCGGATTGTCCAGCAAGTCTGTCGCCAAGGAACGGATTTGTTTCGGCATGGTGGCCGAAAGTAAGATGGTTTGACGTTGGCGAGGCGCTTGTTTGACAATTCGACGAATGGCCGGGAAAAATCCAAGGTCAAGCATTTGGTCGGCTTCATCGAGGATAATTGTCTCGGTATGGGCCAAAGATAAATTGCCCGATTTCATGTGGTCTTCCAAACGCCCGGGCGTGGCGACCAAAATATGCAAACCTTGTTTCAACCGATTTATCTGTTTGGGGTATTTCACCCCGCCGACAATACAAGCGCGCTGATGATAAACATGCGCGCCATATTTGGCGATATTTTCATCAATCTGCGCCGCCAATTCGCGCGTCGGCACAATAATTAACGCCGCGCAGTGGCCGCTCTTCACTTTGTGCTGATTGGCTTTCAGTCGCTCCAGCAAAGGCAGCACAAAAGCCGCCGTCTTGCCGGTACCGGTTTGCGCAATGCCGACAATATCCCTGCCGTCCAACATGAGTGGAATGACTTTTGCTTGTATCGGTGTCGGCTTTTCATAGCCGGCCGTCGTCAAGGTCTTGATGAGGCTGGGCGACAGCCCGAGCCTGTCAAACTGAGACATATAAGTTCCTTGCCGTGTCCGGAGTGTGTTCGCATTATCGCGTGCCCCGTGATAGGGCCATGCGCGCCACAAAGCAAGCTAACTAAAAGCAAGGCACCTAAGGTGCGCTTTATTCAGAATTGAAATATTCAGCCATTGGCGGTCTTCTCTCTTCACCACCAAATTCATCAGGGTCGATCGCCACTTTCCAAATCGGCACGTTCAGGCTCTCGCCCATCGGCAGATTGTCCAATCGGCGCATCAGGCGCGCGACAATATCACCATATTGTTCGGCCAAATTCTCAGTCTCGGTCGGGTCATTATTGATGTCATAAAGGGCGGCGCTGCCATCGGCGTTGACCAGCAAT
>JAKMCZ010000275.1 GCA_022428185.1 Alphaproteobacteria bacterium
TCTGTAGACGAGAACAATCCAGCTGCCCATACAATTAATGGCAGTTCATTCCTCATCAGCGATGACACGTTTGATGCTAAAAAATATTACTTAGAATATGACGGTAATAGCATTCATGGGTTACCCAACATTGTAATCGGGGATGATGAATATGGCCACTGGGTCTCTCTGATCAATCTCGCGGACGGAACTCAGCTGACAGCTGAGGGCGGAACCACAACGTATCGTGTAAAAGCCGTAGAGGTTAGTGAGTCTCTGGTTGAGTTAGATAATCCTGCCGATTGTCCGGCTGATATTGTTTTCACCGATGCATCTACCTTAGGGATTGGAATCACAGATATCCCAGATGTTGATGACGGCAATCTGCCGACTGCATTGTGGAGTGAAATCCCGTCGGATGAAACATTGGTCTGCACAGTGACGCATGGTGACGCAGGAAATTGCAGTAATTAAAAAAGATAACTGCAAGCGAAAAATCTAAAAAGCCCGACCTAGTGTCGGGCTTTTTTAATTTCGACAGCCAAACAGACCTACCACCGGAACGACGGTTTCGCGGCCTGAAGTTTCACCAAGAACTATACGCCCAGCAGGCACGGCGATTCCTTTCAGTACATTACGGCCAGCTTCAACGCGCAATGTTATATCCATCACCAAATCGTCGACGCTGAAACGCTGTTCGGCAAAAAAACCGTCAGCAATCGGCTGCGCGGTTGACTGGCGTGTCACCTTACTGCCCGGTCGAAAGGGAATAACGACCTGCTTGGTGCTGGTGTTTTGAAAAAATTGCAGCGGTCGCCCCTCGCTTTGCCCCCAAAGAAATAAACCACATTCACCGACAGGCAGGGCTTGCGGCCCGAGGCGGCTGTCGGTTGCGGTGAGGGGGTCAAAGGCTGCTTTGTCGGTGAGGGCATTGGGATTGGCGCAGGCATTGAGTAAGGCTGCGCTGATTAGGCTGATAGATAATTTTTTCATCACAATATTCCTCTTATCTGGGCGCGCCATTGACCGTTCTGCTTCTTGAAACCGGCTTGCCTTAGGGCGACGCGCACCTCGCGGCTTTGTGTCAGCCTATCATCAAGTGCCAAATCAATTTCAGCATTATAGCTGAGGCCGTTTATTTCGCCGCGAATGACCGCGACCAAACCGCTATCATTCGGATTGAGTAGAAAGGCGACCCGCCCGTTCTCGCAATTGGCGCTGCCATTCCATTGCGCGCCACGCGGCAAAATCATCGCTAATGCGGCAGCATTAACCCGCATGGTTACGGCAATATCGCCGCTCACGCATTGCCCGTCATAAGACAGGCTCATCGAGTCGGTGGTTAGCTCGATGCGCGGATTAAAATCGACCTGCCGAAGCCGCAAAGGGTAATCGACCTTAGCTGAAAAATCCGCCAATTCTATGCGACCATTGCCCAACCGGTTCAGGCGACCGTCAATTTGGGCGATACCGCCGCTCAGCGTAAATTGCCCAACACTGGCGCCGCTCATCAACCCGCTTGGGGTGAAGCGATACGCGCCGCTTTCAAAGCGCATATCGCGAAATTGAATGGCGCTGAAACGCCCGTTCCAAAGACTGCCTGAGGCACCTTTAATATCGACACCGGCTTGTGCGGCATAAGGCAGAACCAGCGCGGCAGGCAGGCGCGTAATGCTGGCGGTTAGAAAAACGACGGCAAAAACTGCGCTTAAACCGGCATGGGTGCGCAAAAAAGACAGCCATGATGCAGGGCGCATTACAGACCGCCCCCGAAGCCGATATCGGCATCAAGCCGCGTCTGTTGAACTGATTTCCGTATCGAAACCGCTTTAATCGGCATGCCCTGATTGTTTTCAACGCGGCCTAACCAACCAAACAAGGCCGTCGCAGACACATTATTGACCGATACGCGAAAGCCCGGATTAAGCGGTTCAATGCGCTCAACCACAATGCCTTCCGTGCGTGCCGCCTCGATAATGCGCACGCGTGGCGGTTTATCACTATCGGCTTTTTGCGGCACACCAGCTTCCAATTGCACAAGCAAAGCTTCGATGCGCGCCATTTTATCTGATGCCGCGTCGAGGGCGCGGGCGGTCGTTTGTTGATAGGCGGCGAGCGGGCGCAGCAACGCAAACTGAATAAAAAATAGGCAAATGGCGATGCTCATCATCACCAATGCCAATTGTTCGCGCCGTGTCATGCGCCGCCACAGGCGCTCGGCATGGCCTCTTATAGCGGAGGCGATATTGGTGACGACGTTCATCGGCGGCTCCCGCGATTGCTCGGGCTTAAATTGAAACGTCCGATAACCACATCGTCGCTCTGTTCGCTTTTACCCTCGGTGACGCCGAATCCGGCTTGCACCAACCGTAAACGCCCGGTCTCAAGCGCGCTGAAATCAGTAGTGGAAAGCGTAATCTCAAGCGCTGAGGATTGGGCCGCGTCAAACGCCATTTCCTCAAGGCGAATATTGGGCAGGGCAGCTAGCGTGCTGAGCAGGCGCGTAACTTGCCCGCCAAAAGACGCACCGCCGCTCATGCCCAATTTAGTGCGTAATTGGGATTCCAGATTGACGATGCGGCGGGTCTCAGGAAACAAAGTCATAAACCGCGTTTCGGCTTGCGCTTCCATGGCATCGCGCTGGCGCTGATTGTCCATCGCCGCGTTTAATCCGGCACCTAGCCAAACAATCAAGGCGACGGCAGCCAGCACAAGCGGGCGTCGCCAGCGACGCATCATATCGGCTAGCGGCAATTGCGTGCCATAGCGGCCGGTCGCAAAACCGGGTGTTGTTGGCGGCAGGGCGTCGGGTGTGGCGCTATGCGTGTCGGTATTGGTCAGCATCGGCGCGGCCAACGCCTTTGGCAGACGAAAGCCACTTCCATCGGCACGGCGCGCGATGATGTCATCACCTTCTTCAGCAATCGCAATGCCGTTTTCAGGCTGTGCCAGCGTCATATAATCGGGCCAGATAGCCTGCAATTCCAAATCATTGTCGCGCGCCTCATCGATTAGGGCGTCAAGCGCATCGCGCGCGCAGGCAAAAACAATATGCTTATTGTCGGTGGTCGGCATATGGCAGAAAACCAAATCGCCCGCATCTGAAGTCAGATAATCGGACATGATATGGGGCAATGCGCGGTCGAGTTTTGACGGGGGCAGGGCCGGCAGCTTTACGCAAAAGCTGGCGACAAGCTGACCGGACAAAAGCCCGCAAGCTTGCCTTTCTCCGTCGCCAATAGTCATAAAACGCTTGCGCATACTCAACCTACATATCTCCGAAAACTCGGCTAATCATAGTGTAGGAGCCATTGGGATAAAAGTGTATGTGCGATTTCATTCGGTTCTTCACACCGCTAAGCTCGACATCAACCAACACCCGAATACGGCGCGGAAGGGTAAAAAAATTACGCTTTTGTACATCGGTAAACTGACCATAGGCGAGCAGCGGATGTGCCCAGAACCGTTGGCTATCGCTAAATCCTTGTTCGGGCTGCCCGGCAATAAGGTTTTGCATGCTGGCCTCGCTGGCATCAGCGCCCAAAATCGCACTGAGCAGGGTGGCGTGGCGCGGCTGCAACATATTTATATTGATAACCGTGTCCATAAAAATTGGATCGACACATATCAAATCACCCAACGCTTCTATCAAGGTCGGCGTCACATCACGTATCAGGCGAAATTCCGATACGCTGCTCAGCGGCACATTCGGCGTTAGATAATAGGGTGCGCGGTCAGCATAAAAAGCGCTTTCGGCTCCAAGCGGTAAGGGTTTGGTGTCGCTATCTTGCCAATCCGCTAAGGCCGAGGCGACCGCCAAAGCGGCCTGCGCGCCAAGCCCTTTTAACTGCAGTAAACGCGCAAATTGTTCGACCGCTTCCATATCGGCGGCATAACCCTCATTGCGATTGCCGGTCACAAAGCTTGCTAGGTTGAAGCAATTGGTCGCGTCTTGCAGTTCGCCGATTATTTGCGCGTCATCAATTTTTTGCTGAAAGCGGTTTTGCCCCTGATTGACCAGCACCCGCAGCGGCACTTTTTCGACAATAAGACGACGTCCGACATCAATGGCGACCAGTTCTGCGCCGCGCGCATAATGGTCGGTCTGTGCGGCATAATTTTTCGCCGTTGTCAGGGCGATAAGCCGCGTCAGACTATCGAACGAAAATATTGCCAGGCTGCTCATTACCGCGACAATACCCAGCACCAGCACCATAGCCGCCCCTTTTTCGCTTTGGCGGCGCATCATTTGACCTCCACCGGTAGGCGGAAAACATGGCTATAATTCTGCCAGCTCACTTTGACCAGTGGCGGCAGGGTTGTCTGCGCTCCGTAAAACCGCCCATTGGTATGGCCGATGAACCAGCTATCCAGCCATTCATCACCATTGTGAAAGCGTGTTTCAACGCCATCTACGCCGGCCAGTAAGGCAAATTCCCGCTTTTTCGTGTCTATCGCCGCGTCCGGATAGGCAAAGCTGCGGCGCACCAAGCGCCCCTCACTCAGGCAATAGGACACGGATTCAATATCGCTGCGCGCGTTGTCATATTGCGCTGCCGCCGCCGCGCGACGGGCAAAGGTTAAAAAACAGGTCTGTTTGTCATTGCCCTCAAACACCGCCGGTTCGCTCGCCAGTCCGTGCGGACGGACAATTGCATGCGCCAAATCATCAGCCAGCAGACTGCGCGCGTGCACCATATTGGTTAGCTTATCGAGCCGCCTTTGCTGGCTGTCACCGCTGGACAGGAAATTTGAGAAAATAAGCACGGACGCGGAGCTGACCATGCCCAGCAAAGCCAGGGCGACCATAGCCTCGACCAGAGAAAAACCGGCTTGGTGAGCGCGCGCGCGGGTCATTTTTGCAGTCTCTGATAGCCGGTCAAGGAGGCCAAAGTTTTGCTTTTGCCGCGACGGGTAATATTGACCGTTACCTTGACCAGTTCAATATCGGCATCGGCGCGTTTTTCATTCTGGCGTTTGACGCGATAGGCAAAATCCAGCGTCCCCTGTTTGCGGGTGCCGCGACTTTTTATTTTTGCCGCTTTCTCCAACGTAATGGCCTCAAGCAGAACATTTTCTGCCACCATCGCAGCCAAAGCGCGTTCCTCAAGCTTTGCCGCATTGCGCATGGCATCGCCCTGCGACAGTAAAAGCGGGATAACAACCAGCGATAAAAGAGAAACGGCAACCATCAGTTCAAGCAGGGAAAAACCCGCTTGCGGGGCGTTTTGGTGCCTTATGCGCATTATTCCTGCTGCAACCAATTGCCGATATCGGCGTTGTCGGCTTCGCCACCAATCCGCCCATCGGCTCCCAGTGACATCACATCAAAAACGCCGTTTTCACCGGGAATGAGATAGACATATTCATTGCCCCACGGGTCTCTCGGCAGTGCCTTAATGTAGCCCTGACGGTTGCCATCGGGCAGCAAAGCTTCCAGTCCATCATCCATGTTCGGATAGCGCAGGTTTTCAAGTCGAAACATTTCAACCGCTTGCGATAAAATGGCGACATCGGCGCGCGCTTTTTCGCCCATTGCGCGGTCTTGGCTTGGCAACACGTTCAACGCGACGACCGAGGTGAGCAGCCCGATAATGACAATCACCACCATTAATTCGATAAATGAAAAACCGCGTTCGGCGTGTTTACGCATGAAAAAACCCTAACTCAAAATCAGCGAATTCAACTGCATGATTGGTAGCATGATTGCCATGACGATAAAACCGACCACCAATCCCATAATCACCACAATAATCGGCTCCAGCAGATTGAGTAATGTTTGCGACCAGCCATCAATTTCTTGTTCCAGATAATCGGCGGTTTTCATAAGTAAATGAGCCAATGCACCGGATTTTTCACCCATGCCGATCATGTAAATCAGCAGTGGCGAAAACAACTCAGTCGAGCGAAAAGCCCGTGCCAATGCGCGGCCTTCGAAAACATCATTGTAAATCTCATCAACCGCTTGGCGCAGCCGCCGATTGGTTTGTGTTTCGCGTGCCGCATTCAAGGCCTCAAGCACCGGACTGCCGCCTTCAATCAGCGTGCCGAGCGTGCGCGCCAATCTTGCGCTGGCGACGATTTGAACAAAGCGGCCAAGCAGCGGCAAGCGTAGCAGGTTTGTGTCGAGTCGCAGGCGGCGGGTATCGTCGCGTAGGCGCTGGCGCGTTATCAATACGCCGCCAATCAGCAGCAGCGCAATCAGCGGGCCGTAAGACACTAAAAAGTCGGACAGTCCCAATACGATGCGGGTCGGCAGCGGTAATTGGGTTTGAAAAGTATCGAATTGCCCGGCGATTTTCGGCACCACCGCGGTAATTAAGAGCGTCAAAACGCCGAGAGCGACGGTTGCCAAAACGGCGGGATAGACCAAAGCGGCGCGCACGCGGTCGCGCACGGCTTGGGTCTTTTCGCCATAATTGGCAACGCGGTCGAGAATTTCAGCCAAATCACCCGAGGCTTCACCGGCAGCAATCATCGCCACATATAATGCGCCGAAAGAGGCCGGCTCGCGGCGCATGGCTTCCGATAGCCGCCGGCCTTCCACCACTTGGCTGCGCACATTGGTCAGCACTTCGCGGATAGCCGGCTTATTGCTTTGCATGGCAATGGATTGCAGCGTCTCATCGACCGAAATGCCTGCGCCAATCATTGTCGCCATTTGCCGTGTCACCAACGCCAAGTCGCGCGTGCCAATCACCGCCTTGCGACGGCTCAAAAGCGGCAGGCTTAGGTCGCTTTTTTCAGCCGCTTTCGTTTCATCGAGATTGAGTGGAAACAGGGCTTGGCCTTGCAAATTGCGTCGCGCATCGCCGAGACTTTCGGCGGCGATGACCCCTTTGCGGGTTTTGCCTTTTTCATCGACAGCGACATATTGATAAGCAGGCATTATCTACCTTTAATCATTGAGCCGCGCCACGCGCAGCACTTCTTCCATTGTTGTTTCTCCGGCGGCAACCAGCGCGCGCCCGCTCTCAGCGAGCAGAGGCTGGTCGGCAAACGCATGCGCTTCGATTTGCTGCTCGGTCGCACCATCGGCAATCATTTGCCGCACAGCGTCATCTACGCAGAAGAGTTCAAAAATGCCGATACGACCCCGATAGCCGATATTCTGGCAAGACGGGCAACCGACCGGCTTGTGACTGGCTTCCGTGTCGGTCGTGTCAGGGGTTTTGCAATCAGGACACAAGCGACGCACCAGCCTTTGCGCTAGCACCAACCTTAAAGATGATGACAGCAAAAGCGGCTCAATGCCCATATCCATCAGGCGTGTCACTGCCGCAGCGGCACTGTTTGTGTGCACGGTGGACAGTACGACATGGCCGGTCAGGCTGGCTTGCACTGCGATTTCCGCCGTTTCCTTGTCGCGTATCTCACCAACCATCACCGTGTCAGGGTCTTGGCGCAAAATCGACCGCAGGCCATCTGCAAAGGTCATGCCAATTTTCGGATTGACCTGCGTCTGGCTGATGCCATGCAGCGCATACTCGACCGGGTCTTCGACCGTCATAATGTTGCGTGAAATATCGTTCATCAAGCTGAGTGCCGAGTAAAGCGTCGTTGTTTTGCCCGAGCCTGTCGGGCCTGTCACCAGAACAATGCCGTTCGGTTCGCGCAATGCGGCTTCGAACAAGCTTTGCATCTCGGCCCGCATGCCCAAATCTTCGAGGCCGAAAAACGCATTATCCTTATCGAGCAAACGCATGACCACGCGCTCGCCATACCGAATAGGCAGGGTGGAAACCCGCACATCATAAGTTTTGCCGCCCAAACTCAGCGATAGACGTCCATCTTGCGGTAGACGCTTTTCGGCAATATCAAGCCGCGACATAACTTTGATACGCGACACGAGATAAGGTGCAAGCTTGGGCGATAAAGACGCTATTTCCTTCAATATGCCGTCGACACGCAGGCGCACAATGACATTGTTTTCGAACGGCTCTAAATGCACATCAGACGCGCCGCTGCGAAGGGCTTCGCTGAGCAGGCTGTTCAACAGGCGGATAACCGGTGCATCATCATCACCGGCCAACAAATCAGCGGAATGTTCAACGCCTTGCACAATGGCATCAAAGTCATCGGCCAGCCCTTCGGCATCGGTTTGTTCGCTATCTTCTTCAAACGAGCGGCGGGCATAAAGCTCAGATAAAATATCGTCAAAACGGCTCTGTGAAACTTCTTCCACCGTCGTAATCTGATGGTTGCGCGCCACTTCAACAATCATGTCGCGATTGGCGGCATCGCTTATATGAAGCACGGCCCCATTATCGGACGCGCCGAGCGCAAGGCCAAACTCGCGGGCGAAGCGATAGGGCAGTTTGACCGTTTCTTCAGCGGCGCTCATTGCCTTTGCCTTTGTTTCTTATCAGCGCGTCGATGTCGATATCGGGAATACCTTCGCCATCAAGGCCGCGCATCGTGTTGAACTGGCGCGTGGTGACGCTCTCAGCATCTTCAGCCGAGCGCACAATGGTCGGGCGCAGGAAAATCATCAGATTAGTTTTTTCATTGGCGCGCCCTGAAGAGCGGAACAAATGTCCGAGCAGGGGAATACTGCCAAGCAGGGGGATACGGTCAACCGTCACGCGCTCGTCTTGGCGCACAAGGCCTCCAAGCACGACAACCTCGCCATTGCCGACGCGAACCGTGGTTTCCATTTCGCGCTTTGAGGTAATCAATTCGGTCGAACCGCTGACCAGCGGGCCGGTTACAGACGATACTTCCTGTCGGATTTTAAGGCGAATGTCGCCGTCATCATTGATTTGCGGCTGCACATCAAGCTGCACGCCGACATTTTTGCGATCAATGGTGCGGAACGGATTGCTGTTGGAACTGCCCAAAGCTTCGCCCGTGGTAATCGGAATTTCTTGCCCGACAATGAAGCTCGCCTTCTCATTATCCAGTGTCATAATGGACGGGGTGGAGAGAATATTGCTGCTCACATCACGCTGTAGCGCGTTCAAAATAACCCCGAACACGCTGCCATCGCTGCGGGTGGTGCCGGCACCGACAATCAATCCGCGACTGCCCAGAAAACTGTCCAGCGCGCGCGAGCGCAGCAGCCCTTTAATGCTGCTACCGCTGTCGTCTCCATTATCGCCCTCGGCAATAATCGCGCCGGTGGTGGCGAGAATATTTGGTGCCGAGGTTCCGTAATTGGTGACGGTGAAAGGAATGGTCGTATCGCGCCCGCCCGCCATTAAATATTGCACGCCCAAATCACGCGACGCATTGTCAGAAACCTCAACGATAATTGCTTCGACCAGAACTTGCGGCTGCGCCGTATCCAGTTCGTCAATCACATCGGCAATCCATTTTTGCGTTTCGCTGTCAGCATTGACGATGATGGCGTTATTGGCGGCATAGGCTGAAATGGTGACGTCGCCTGCCGAGGTCGTGCCTTCCTGCGCTTTCGCATTGGCGAGGGTTTGCAGCATGGGCAGCATGCTTTCGGCAGAGCCATATTTCAGCTTATGCACGCGAATGGCGCTGCCGGACAGGCTCTGCTCGTCAATCGAGCGCAAAATCGGCACATAATAATCCAGCGCCTCGGCATAGCCGCGCACAATCAGCGTGTTGCCGCCTTTAACCGGAATGGCGCGTAAAGCGAGATTGCGTTTCGCATTGCTGCCTTGCGACGTTATCAAATCATCAAGCACGCGCGCCATAGCCAGCGCCGAGGTGTTTTGTAAAACCAGCGTTCGGGTCTCTGACTTATCCTGGTCCATATCGGCAATCAGCTTGGCAATCTTGCCGACATTGCCGCCGAAATCGGTAACGATAATTTTGCGTTGGCCCTTGGCGAAGCTGGCACTGCTTTTCTTATTCACCAAAGGCTTTACCGCATTGAACACCATGGTCGGGTCGACAAATTTAATGTCGAAAACGCGGGTTACATAGCCGTCACCGGCCAACGGCGCGCTTTGGCTGGCATCGCGCATGGCTTCGTCCACAGGCACGATTTTGAAACCGCCCGATGCCAGCGGCACGGCAGAAAATTTATTGATTTTCAACACTGATTTCAAAATTTCAACCAAGCTATCGCGGTCGACGCGCGATTGCGAGAAGATATCAACCTTGCCGCGCACGCGCGGATCGATGATGAAGGTGATACCGGTTTCGAGCGCAATATCTTTAATAAACACGCGCAAATCGGCATTTTGATAATTCAGGCCGCTATTGCCCTGCGCATTGCCCGACATCGGCGCGACAAGCAGGGCGCTGAGTAAAACGGCAAAGGCGACCAAACGGTGCATTATCGGCTCCCGAGTAAATTGCGCAGCGCGGCAGCGTCAAAACTGCGGGTCAGGCGTTCATCTTGGCGCATAATATCGAGCGTGATGGTGCTGGCGTTTTGCGCCCGTGCAATCGCATCGACCAAAAGCGCACGCGAATTGACCGGCTTGCCATTTATCGCGGCAATCATATCACCCGCCGCCAAGCCCGCTGTTTTCAAAAGCACGCCTGTGCCATTACTGCCAATGCTGACACCATCAGTGCTGAAATTCAGATCGAGCGCGGCGAGCACGCTTTCGTCAAATGAATTGCGCGCCAGCAAACTGCGCTGGCGGCGTTGCTTGGCATCAAACAGATAAATCGCGCCGGACTCGCCATTGGCAATCACTTCGATGCGGTCAGCAAATATGCCGGTCACGCGAACCCCGTTTTTCAGCTTCATGCCCGGACTGACGGTCTTTTGAACGCCACCATTCATCGCAATAATCGCTGAACCGCGCCCGTTTGAGGTTGGACGGGTGCCGAAAAGTTTGATTTTCACATTTATTTCGGCGGTATTTGCGCCGCTGCCGTCTAAGGCGCGGAAAAACACTTGTTCTGCCAGTGAGTTAACAGTTCCGCCGCTGCCTGTTGGTGTGGTCGTTGGGGCTATGTTTTGCGACGAAACCGCCTGATGGTCGGGGGCGATGGCAGATAGAAATAAGGTTGAGGCGGAATAGGCAATCGCCGCGACCAGAGCCGCTTCTAACGCGAAACGCGATAAGGACGACAAGCGAGAAAACGCACCGAACCGCAATCGCGATATCAGCGCGCCGCTTTTTTGACGCCATAATTCTGTGCGCTCGGATACAGACATAAACTCCACTCTCAAACAGCCATAAACGTCGGCCTTAAAACCCTTAAAGTCAATGCCAGCCTTATGGAATTATTGGTTTATTTCAAATGGCGCGATGGTTCAAGCGGCCATTATGCAACCCTTTAAGCGGTGCGATAGGCCTGCGCCATATCAAATAATGAGGCGCAACGCGCGCCCGAGCGGCAATAAGCCAAAATCGGCTTTTCTGCGCTATCGAGAATGTCGGCCAATTGCCGTGCATCGTCATCGGTCAACGCGCCGCTGATAACCGGCTGATAGATAATCGGCACATTTTTGGCTTCTGCTATCGATTTCAGGCTGTCAAAGGGCACAGCGCCGTCTTCGCTATCAGGGCGATTGCAGATTATGGTTTTGAAACCGGCGGCAATCGCCGCTTCGAGGTCGTTGGCGTTGATTTGCCCATGAACGGCAAAATCTTCGGTAAGAAAGTTTTCTTGCATGTCACTATCGCTTCACAATCGTTCTGGATAATAGCGTTTTTATATCCTTTTGTCCGTATTGACTGCAATAAGGCTTGAATTGATACGATATTTTGCGTCTTAATAGGCGTGTATTCGGAGGTTTTGTAATGTTGCGAATGAATATCCTTCGGCCTGTGTTTGCCGGATTGGCAGCGGCGGTTTTAATGCTGTCATCAGTATGGTCACCCGCCCAAGCGCAAAATGGTGAAGAGGTTATGCTGGAAGCCAACGCGGTGATGGGCTATTTCCCTGCCGCTGTTGCTGAGGTCAACCTGACCACAGGCAAAGGAAACAAGAAGCGCCAACGGCTTTTGCGTTTGGTCAGTAAACAAAGCGATGGGCGTCGCCAGCTTATTGCAACCTTCCGCGAACCGGAATCCGTGCGCGGTGTCGGCTTTTCAACCGAACTGGATATTGCGACAGATGAGCGACAAAGCTGGGTCTATCTGCCATCTTTGGGACGGGTGCGCGAATTAAAGGGCAATCAGCAACATGAGAGCTTTTTTGGGTCAGATTTCTCCTATAGCGATTTGATGGGCCGCGACGCGGCTCAAGATACGCACAAGTTGACCGGGCAAGACGACAAATTTTTCAACATTACCAGCACGCCAAAAAGCAAGAATGATGCTTATTCAAGGCTCGATTATAAAATCGCCAAAAGCGACAATACCATTCGCGAAATCACGTTTTATGACCGCAAAGGCAATGCACTGAAGCGGTTGAGCAATATTGATTTCGAGAAAGTTGACGGTGTTCCGGTGCTGCTGAAATCGCAAATGGAAAATTTGAAAAGCGGTTCGATGACACTGCTCGATCGCACCGGTATTCAGG
>JAKMCZ010000033.1 GCA_022428185.1 Alphaproteobacteria bacterium
AGGTCGTTTGACCCGTCACCGACCGCCAGCACCTGGTCTTCGACAAAACCCAATTCATCGGCCCAGCCTTTGAGAATCTCGGCTTTGGCGGCGCGGCCCAATATCGGCTCGACGATTGTGCCGTCCAACATTTTGTCCTTCAGGATTAAATCATTGCTTTGAAACCGATCAAAGGCCAATTTGTAGGCAATCCGTGAGACGAAAAAAGCAAAGCCGCCCGACACGAGGCCGCAAAACACATTATGTTTGCGCAAGGTCGCCAGTAGCGTCGCCGCGCCCGGCATCAGGCTGATGCCGCTATCATAAAGCTCTTGCAGCGCGCTTTCAGGCATACCTTTCAACATAGCGACACGCTCTTTCAGCGCCGGTTCAAAATCCAATTCACCGCGCATGGCGCGCCGCGTAATGTCGGCAATCACATCTTCTTTGCCGATGGTTTTGGCTAATTCGTCGAGACATTCTTGCTCGATAATGGTCGACTCTAAATCGGCAATCAGCATTTTCTTCTGGCGCGCGCTGTCGCTCACCCGATTGACATCAAACGGCTCCTGCCCAAAGCGGTCGGTAAGAGCGTCGGCAATGCCGGTAAGGTCGGGGGCGATGGCATATTGCACCGCATCTGCGCCCAACCTATCGGCAGCGGGCAGGGTCGGTATCGCGTCAGCCAATTCGACGAGCTTTTTATCGTTCAGCACATCGCTGCCCGGGCGTGCGGTCAGCACCAGAAAATCCGTTTCAACCGCTTTTGTCATATGCAAGAACCCTTTAAGACTAAGTCATGAACGATGGTCCCATTCTTATTGCAGGCGCAACCGCCAGCGGCAAGTCCGCATTGGCACTGGCACTGGCTGAAAAGCTCAATGGTTGCATCATCAATGCCGATAGTATGCAGGTCTATGACACGCTGCATGTTTTGACGGCACGTCCATCGCGTGAGGATATGCGCCGTGCGCGCCATGCGCTTTACGGCCATGTGGCGGTCGCCGCGCCCTATAGCGTCGGGCAATGGCAAGCCGATGCGGTGGCCGACATAGCGGCGGCACAAGAGCGGGGTCAAAGGCCGATACTGGTTGGCGGCACCGGCCTTTATTTCAAAAGTCTGGTCGCCGGGCTGGCTGAGATTCCCGATATTCCGGCTGATGTGCGAAACAGCGTTCGGGCGCGTGGCGAGACGCAAGATTTAACAGCGCTTTATGCCGTCTTACAGCAAGTCGATGCAGAGTTGGCAGCGCGTTTGCCCGCCACCGATAAGCAACGCATTTTGCGCGGTCTTGAAGTGTTTGAGGCGACCGGTGCGCCGCTCTCGGAGTGGCAAAAACAAGTGCAAAGCCCACCCGTGAGCGACTATTGCGGCATTTTGCTCATGCCTGACCGCGATTGGCTGTATCAACGCTGCGATGCGCGCTTTGAGGCGATGCTGGAAAACGGGGCGTTGGACGAAGTGGGCGAGCTTTGGGCGCTCAATCTGCCGCCTGATGCCAATGCGTTGAAAGCGCTGGGGGTCAGCGATTTAATGGCGCTTTTGAAAGGCGAGATCGACCGCGATACGGCAGTGGCGCAAGCGCAACAAGCGACGCGCCGCTATGCCAAACGGCAAATGACGTGGTTTCGCAACCAAATGAGCGATTGGAAAAGCTATTCTGAGCAAGATTATGAAAATAATTTCGATAAAATCTTTTCATTTATTTCAAAATAGACCTTGACGACGACATATAAGTTGCTATTTTCGCGCTTCTTGAGACTGAGAAGGGTACCTTTTGCGCCCGTAACTAATTGAGGTCGCGTGATAAAGCGCGGATAGAGCGATGGAAAAACAGATAAATGGGGCGCAAATCGTCTTGCAGGCTTTGCGCGATAATGGCGCGAAGCATATTTTCGGCTATCCCGGTGGTGCCGTGCTGCCGATTTATGATGAATTGTTCCAGCAAGATGACATTGAGCATATCCTTGTCCGTCACGAGCAGGGTGCAACCCATGCCGCCGAAGGCTATGCCCGTTCGAGCGGCAAATGTGGCGTTGTGCTGGTGACATCTGGCCCCGGAGCGACCAATGCGGTGACCGGTCTTACTGATGCGCTGATGGACTCCATTCCAATGGTCTGTATTACCGGCCAAGTGCCGACGCACCTCATCGGTGCTGATGCGTTTCAAGAGGCTGACACGGTTGGCATTACGCGCGCTTGCACCAAACATAATTATCTCGTCAAAGACGTGAATGATTTGGCGCGTGTCATGCATGAAGCATTTTATGTCGCCACCACAGGCCGCCCCGGCCCGGTGGTTGTCGATATTCCCAAAGACGTTCAGTTCGCTATGGGCGATTATCTGAAGCCGACATCGGTGAAGCACAAATCTTATCAGCCGA
>JAKMCZ010000047.1 GCA_022428185.1 Alphaproteobacteria bacterium
CTCATAAAGTGCTTGAGGGTCGTTTAACGGAACCCGCACGGGCGCATCGAAATCAGCCAAATCATCAGGATTGCCCTCGCCGACAAGCGGCGTGGTGACATCAATAACCGCCGAAGCCGATTCCAGACCGGCGACCGGCGCTGATTTTTTCACAAAGCCGATAACCTCAGGCTCAGATGACGATGACGAAATCCCCTGATTGGCGCGAATAATACCGCCTTCCAGCGCTTGAAAACGAAACTCATTATCCGATGACGCTTTGTCCAGACGCTGCGTCATGGTTTGCACGTCAATCATGATGCGGTCGGTTTGCGCTTGCAAAAGCCGCAACATTTCCAGCAATTGCGAGAACTGAACGCGCTCGGCAGCAGCGTTGGTGCCGGACACAGAAGCCGCTGCAGCATTTGGCGGTGTTGACCCAAAATCGCCTTGCCCGGACAGCAATCGCGTTTCCAATAAATCAAGCCGTTGTCGAATCTGCTGCGTCTCGGCTAGGCGATTGCGATTCTGCAATGTTCGCTGCGCCTCCAGCAATTGCTCAAGCTGTGCCAATCGCAATTCAAGCGCATCAACGCGCTCACCGGAGATAGCATCGAGACCGCTATCAGCCGGCGCAAAACTCGGTTGCGCGCGCGGGCCGCTTTGCGCCCAAACAGGGGAAACCAGCGCAAGCACCATCAGCAAGGAAGTAAAAAATTTCATCAGTCACTCTATGCGCGGCAAACTCGGCGAAAAAAAGGCAGAAAAAAGGGCACCCGAGGGTGCCCTTAAAACGCTTTTCAAAAAACTAGCGAATGGTCACAACCGAACGACGGTTTTTCGACCAGCAAGCTTCTTCCGAGCACAATGACACCGGACGCTCTTTACCATAAGAAATGGTTTGCAAGCGGCTGCCATTAACGCCTTCGCTAATCAGATAGTCACGAACCGCATTGGCACGACGTGCGCCCAAAGCAAGGTTGTAGTCGCGTGTGCCGCGCTCATCTGCGTGACCCTCAATAATCAGGCTAACACTGGCATTTTGTGCCAACCATTCTGCTTGATTTCTTAAAGTGGCGCGCGCCGAACCGTCCAAATTAGACTGGTCGGTTTGGAAGAAAACGCGGTCGCCCACATTTTGCACCAAATACTGTGTGCTTGACGCAGTATTGGTCGACGCCGTTGAAACACTCGTTGACGAAGTATTAGCTGATGGCTGGGTGGTTGACGCACAACCGGCCAAAGTCAGTCCCGCCACAGCGGCTGAAATTAGAATTTTTGATTTTATCGACTTTCCCATCGAATGCTCCTCAATCTGCGCAGGTAGAATACCTGTCCCTCGGTTGTAATTTAGCCAAAAACGGCACAAATGCAAATCAAAGCTCGATTAAACGAATTTGATTACAAAAACATGACTCATCTAATTAACGGCGACCATGCCGGGTCTGATGCCCAGCCCGGCGTTGAAATCGGTCGCTCGTTATAACCCGTAACGTCCACAGTCCACAAGGTTGGACCTTGATCGGCTCCCCGACCTTCTCTGAAAAAGGCAATAACCCTGCCATTTGGCGACCATGCAGGCCCCTCATTATGATAACCCTCGGTCAAAATACGCTCGCCGCTGCCATCGGTTTTCATCACGCCAATGAGAAAACGCCCTTTCAAAGTCTTGGTGAAAGCAATCAAATCACCGCGTGGTGACCATACCGGCGTTGCATAGCGACCCTCGCCATAAGAAATCCGACGCACATTCGAGCCGTCAGCCTCCATCACATAAAGCTGTTGCGACCCCATGCGGTCGCTTTCAAACACAACTTGGCTGCCATCGGGTGCATAGCAGGGCGCGGTATCAATCGCCAAAGATGAAGTCAGGCGACGGGTTTCGCGGGTTCGCAAATCCATCGTGTAAATATTGGAATTACCATTGCGTTCCAAACTCATAATGATTTTTTGCCCGTCAGGTGAAAAACGCGGTGCAAAAGTCATGCCCGGAAAATCACCCACAACTTCCTGCTGACCGGTTTCAATATTCAGCAAATAAACGCGCGGCTTGTTGCGGTAATAAGAAAGATAAGTAATTTCCTGCGCCGTCGGGCTGAAGCGCGGTGTCAGAGCCAGCGCACTGCCCCGCGTCAACTCGCTTTGGGCAAAACCGTCTTGGTCCATAATCGCCAATTTTTTGACGCGATTGTTTTTCGGGCCCGATTCCGAGACATAGACAATCCGCGTATCGAAATAGCCGGTCTCGCCGGTCAAGCGTTCATAAATCGCATCAGCGACCAGATGGCCGATGCGCCGCCAGTTCTCCGGCGTGGTAAAAAATTGCAGTCCGGCCATTTGTTCTTCGGCCACCACATCCCACAAACGAAATTCGACCAGCAAACGACCATCGCTGTGCTGCACGGCACGGCCTGTGACCAAAGCCAGCGCATTAATCACCCGCCAATCGGCAAAGCGTGGGCGCACATTGACGCCAATTTCGGTTTCAATAAACGCCTCGCGGTCGACCGGACGAAACAGACCCGAACGCTCGAGGTCAGCGACAATCACTGTCGCCAATTCCTGCCCGATTGCGCTATCGCCGGAAAAATCCAGCACCGCTATGGGCAGCGGCTCGACATTGCCCTGAGTAATGTCGATTTTCAGCGCGGCGGTTGCAAAACCGGGCAGACAAGCCAGCAGCAATAAAGCCGAAGCAAATCGCCCTACCGAATGAGAGAAAAGAGAAAAAGCGTTCATTGGGGCCTCCTGCCCTAACCACCCAGCATTGTGCGCGGGTCGAAGGTTAACTCAATATTGCGCCAGCTGGCATATTTTTCTGACGGCATGGCGAAAGGTTGGCAGCGCCTAATGGCGCGCAACACGCTCTCCGCCGCTGCGCGAAAAAACGGGTCTCCCAACATGCGCCGATTGACGACCACGGGTCCGGCCGATATTGCACCCGAAGGGGTTAAGGAAAGACGAACCCGCACCACTAAATTTTCAGCTTGTTTGGCTCCCGCCGGTGGCGACCAGCAGCGCCGCATTTGCGCGCGAAACGCATCAACCTCATTCAAGGTCAGTTTTTCAGCCCCGCTCAAACCGCTTTCAGTTTTTTGACTGCCACTATCGATTACTTCTTGGTCGGGGGTTTTGTTCAGCAAAGCCTGCACGCGGCCAATATCGAGCAGCGGTTTCGGTTTTACCAAAGGGCGCGCCAATGGTGACGGTGTCTCAACACGAAAGCGAGAGTCTTCGGGAACGGCTTTTTGTGTCGTCTCGCCTTCATCTTGCGCCTTATCGCGTGCATCGGGCAGTGGCATGGCATCTGGCGGTGCAGCGGCGGGGGCGTTGGTTTGTTCATGCGCTGTCGGCTCCTGCCGACGGTCGGCCTTATCGGGCATGGTGGTTTCCTCAACCAAGCGCGTAAATTGATCAATGGTGATGATTTCAATCGGCAGACTTTGGTCGGTAAGGCGCGCCTGATTGAGCATTGGTGTCCAAAAGCCGATGAAAAATATCAATCCGGCATGCAGAGCGATTGAGGCCAAAAGATTGGGCGCGTTGGACATTCGGCTCAGCGCTCCGTTGTCTCAGTGACCAGTGCGACGCGGGCAAAACCGGCAGCGCTGATTTCTGACACCACATTCGCCACCAAACCGTAATTAACCGACTTATCGCCGCGCACATAAATGCGTTGGTCATAACCCTCACCGGCAATCGCCTTCAGACGCGGCACCAGCATGGCTCTTTGAATTTGCGTTTCCTGCAAAAACACATCACCATCTTTATTGATTGAAATCGCCAACGGCGCGTCATCGCCACGCAAAGCCTGTGCGCCGGTTTTCGGCAAATTGACCGGCACGCCGACAGTCAAGAGCGGCGCAGCGACCATGAACACAATCAACAAAACCAGCATGACATCGACCATAGGCGTGACATTAATCTCCGACATGGGCTGATAATGTCTGCGGCGGCGTGATGCGTGTTGCGAAGGCGATGAAAAAGCCAACAGACCTAACCCCCGCTCTTTTGACTTTGGCGGGCAATCAGATTGATGAAATCATCGGCGAAATGGTCAAGGCGTGCCGAGAAACGCTGAACTGAAGCAGCGCAAGCATTATAAGCGACCACGGCGGGAATAGCCGCCAAAAGCCCCAAACCGGTGGCAAACAAGGCCTCGGCAATACCCGGTGCGACGACAGCCAGATTGGTATCGCGGCTCATCGCAATCGCCTGAAAGCTGTTCATAATGCCCCAAACCGTGCCGAATAATCCGACAAAAGGCGAAACCGACCCAACGGTTGCGAGAAATAATAATCGGCTCTCCAGCGCTTCCATTTCGCGCGCTACAGCATTGGTCAGCGCGCGTTCGATGGAAGGAATAATGCCCATCGCATCAGATTTACGACGCGTGCCGTCGTGACCCGCCCATTCGCGCATGGCGGCATTGAACACGCGCACCGATGGCGTAACCGAGCCCGAGGCTGATTGACGATAAATATTTTGTAAGGTCTCACCCGACCAGAACAAGGCTTCAAACTCGTCCGCCTCGCGACCAATGCGGCGATAGGTCAGCGTCTTCTCAATGATAATCGACCAGCTTAATACCGATGCGAAAATCAGTCCTATCATCACCAGCTTGACGACAATATCGGCTCGAATAAATAAAGCCCAAAGCGAAAAATCACTGGTGGCGAGTTGCGCTGCCTGTTCGATGGTTACTGTTTCCATAAATATGCTCTCAATCTCGGTGTTCTTCTATGGGGCAATTGTGACCAAACTTTGTCACTATTTTTAGCCGGTTAGGCGGTTTCACCCAGAAATGCGGCGCCCAAATGCGGCTCTAGTTTTGCCGCTACCTGTTTCGGCATGCGACGCGGTCGCCCGTCCATATCCACAATGGCCGCCAGCACATGCGCCTGCCACACTGTCGCGCCGTGGCGCGATACGCGCTGCTCGGCCACCAGACGGGCACCGCGCAACTCGGTAAATGCCGTTTCGACCAGCAGCACATCTTCAACCCGCGCAGGAACAACAAGATCCATTTCCATATGCCCGACAACAAATGCCCAAGGCGGTTCATGGTCGAGCAAGTCATGGTGCG
>JAKMCZ010000058.1 GCA_022428185.1 Alphaproteobacteria bacterium
CCGATTTGCACCCGCTGGTCGGCGCGCCGACATCCAGCAGCGATAAGGCTGATGGCAGCGTCACCGCTTTGGCGCATTTACTGGAAAAAATCGGCGACAGTTTTGACTATATGGACGACAAAAAAAACGCGCCCTAACGGCGCGTTTTCTTATCACTTGACCGCTTTTGGTCAGTCGCTAATGCTTTGCGCCAGCACCGTCACCCCGTCGGGCGTGACATCAACAAAACCGCCATCAAGCTCAAAGCTTTGACGTTTGCCGTCGGTCTCAACCGTCAGCGTGCCGGGGCGCAACATTGCCATGACCGGGCTGTGATTGGGCAGCACGCCAAAATCGCCTTCAGCGCCGGGCACTTCAACCATATCCACTTCGGCTGACAGAACCAGCTTTTCCGGGCTCACCAAATCAAATTTCAATTTATCGGCCATAATCTGTCCTAAGCAGCTTCGGCAGCCATCGATTCGGCTTTGGCGATGGCATCTTCAATCGTGCCGACCATATAAAACGCAGCTTCAGGCAGATCGTCATAATCGCCCGCGCACAGACCCTTAAAGCCTTTAATGGTATCGGCCAAATCAACCAGAATACCCGGCGAGCCGGTGAAGATTTCTGCCACATGGAAAGGCTGCGAAAGAAACTTCTCGATTTTACGCGCTCGCGACACGGTGAGCTTATCTTCTTCCGACAACTCGTCCATGCCGAGAATGGCGATAATGTCCTGCAAGGATTTATATTTTTGCAGGATTTCCTGAACTTCACGTGCGGTTTGATAATGCTCGTCGCCGACCACGCGGGGTTCCAAAATACGACTGGTTGAATCGAGCGGGTCAACCGCCGGATAAATACCTTTTTCCGAAATGGCGCGCGACAGAACCGTCGTTGCGTCCAAATGGGCAAAAGACGCGGCAGGCGCCGGGTCGGTCAAATCATCGGCTGGCACATAAATCGCCTGCACCGAGGTAATCGACCCTTTAGTCGTGGTGGTGATGCGCTCCTGCAGTGCGCCCATATCGGTCGCCAAAGTCGGCTGATAACCAACCGCTGACGGGATACGCCCCAGCAACGCCGAAACTTCAGAACCGGCTTGTGTGAAGCGGAAAATATTATCGACAAAGAACAACACATCTTGGCCGTCATCGCGGAAGTTTTCGGCAACCGTCAGACCGGTCAGGGCAACGCGCGCGCGTGCGCCGGGCGGCTCGTTCATTTGACCGTAAACCAGGGCGCATTTCGAGCCTTCGCCGCCTTTTTCAACATTCACACCGGATTCAATCATTTCCCAATACAGGTCATTGCCTTCGCGTGTGCGCTCGCCGACACCGGCAAACACCGAATAGCCACCATGCGCTTTCGCAACATTATTGATAAGTTCCATAATCAGAACCGTTTTGCCCACACCGGCACCGCCGAACAGGCCAATCTTACCGCCTTTGGCATAAGGCGCGAGCAGGTCAACAACCTTAATGCCGGTAACCAGCAATTCGCTTTCGGTCGATTGCTCAACAAATTCAGGCGCTTCTTGGTGAATGGCGCGCGACGCGCTGGCTTCAACCGGACCGGCCTCATCGACCGGCTCACCGATAACATTGATGATACGACCCAACGTCGCCTCGCCCACCGGCACTGAAATCGGTGCGCCCGTATTAATCACTTCTTGACCGCGCACAAGACCTTCGGTCGAGTCCATCGCAATGGTGCGCACTGTGCGCTCACCCAAATGCTGCGCAACTTCCAAAACCAAACGAATATCGCCATTTTGCGTTTCCAGCGCGTTCAAAATCTCCGGCAATTCGCCGTCAAATTGCACATCGACAACCGCACCAATCACTTGGTTGATTTTTCCGGTTCCTGCTGATTTCTGCTCTGCCATAGTCTTTTCCTCGTCCTGTTTAATCGCTAAAGCGCCTTCGCGCTGTTTCTTTAGAGCGCCTCTGCGCCCGAGATGATTTCAATCAATTCTTTGGTAATTTGCGCCTGACGCGAGCGGTTATAGGTAATGCTCAAACTGTCAATCATTTCGCCGGCATTTCGCGTTGCGCTGTCCATCGCACTCATGCGCGCGCCCTGCTCACTGGCTGCATTTTCCAGCAAAGCGCGCAAAATCTGCACGGCAATATTGCGCGGCAAAAGTGCGTCCAAAATCTCATCTTCTTCCGGCTCATAATCATAAGCCGCGCCGTTAAGCCTATCGCTTGCGCCCGCTGCCTCAGCCTCATCAAACCGCGCCGGAATAATCTGCAAGCCGGTCGGTATTTGGGTCATGACATTTTCAAATTTTGAATAATACAAAGTGCAAATATCAAAACCATCAGCCGCAAAATCGGCAACCACGCGCTCGCCAACTTGCTGCGCCTCAGCAAAACCGACCGATTTCATGCCCTGATAGCTCACCGGCTCCAGCAATTCATCGGTAAAATAGCGTTTCAAAACATCATAGCCTTTGCGCCCAACACAAAGAATTTGCACTTGTTTACCGGCACTTATCAGCTTTTTCGCATCTTCGCGCGCCAGTCGTGCAATCGATGAGTTAAATCCACCGCACAGACCGCGTTCAGCAGTGGCGACAATCAGCAAATGACGCTTATCGCTGCCGCTACCGGCCAGCAATTTAGGGGCACTTTCAACATCGGTAATACCGGCGGCCAAATTGCTTAACACGGCGCCCATGCGGTCGGCATAGGGACGCGCCGCTTCGGCCGCCTCTTGCGCGCGGCGCAATTTCGACGCCGCCACCATTTGCATGGCGCGCGTTATTTTCTGCGTCGCCTGCACGCTGGCAATTCGATTACGAAGCTCTTTCAAAGATGCCATTTGGCTGTCCTTCTGGCTGCTTTAAAGCTTAAGCAAAGCTCGCTGCGTACTCATCAACGACTTTTTTCAAGGCCGCTTCCGTGGTGTCCGACAATTCTTTCTCGCTGCGCACGGCGTCGAGAATTTCGCTATGGCTGCCATGCACTTTGTCCAGCAGACCTTGCTCAAAAGCGCCGACTTGTGACACTTCCAATGTGTCGAGATAGCCGTTCACACCGGCATAAATCACCACAACTTGCTCTTCCACTTTAAGCGGCGAGAATTGCGCTTGTTTCAGCAATTCGGTCAGACGCTCGCCACGGCGCAGCAATTGCTGGGTCGAAGCATCAAGGTCGGAACCAAACTGGGCAAAGGCGGCCATTTCGCGATATTGCGCCAACTCGCCTTTAATCTTACCTGCGACTTGCTTCATCGCCTTGATTTGCGCTGAAGAACCAACCCGCGAAACCGACAGACCGACATTCACTGCCGGACGAATACCTTGATAGAAAAGATCAGTTTCAAGGAAAATCTGCCCATCCGTGATGGAAATAACATTGGTCGGAATATATGCCGACACGTCATTGGCTTGGGTTTCAATAATCGGAAGCGCAGTCATCGAACCGGCTCCGAAATCATCATTCAGCTTGGCAGCGCGCTCAAGCAAGCGCGAATGCAAGAAAAACACATCACCGGGATAGGCTTCACGGCCCGGCGGGCGGCGCAGCAATAATGACATCTGGCGATAAGCCACAGCCTGTTTCGACAAATCATCATAGGTAATCAGCGCATGCATGCCATTATCACGGAAATATTCGGCCATGGTGCAGCCGGTAAACGGCGCCAGGAATTGCAGCGGCGCAGCTTCTGACGCCGTGGCGGCGATAATGATGGAATATTTCAGCGCATCATTTTCTTCCAGTGTTTTAACGATTTGCGCAACGGTTGAGCGTTTCTGACCGATGGCAACATAAACGCAATACAGCTTGGCGCTCTCATCATCGCCTTCATTAATCGCTTTTTGGTTCAAAATCGCATCAATGGCGATGGCGGTTTTGCCGGTTTGGCGGTCACCAATAACCAGCTCGCGCTGGCCGCGACCGACAGGTATCAGCGCATCAACCGCTTTCAAACCGGTTTGCATCGGTTCGTGCACTGATTTACGCGGAATAATGCCCGGCGCTTTCACATCCACTTTCATCTGTGCGTCAGCTTCAATAGGTCCTTTGCCATCCAACGGATTGCCCAGCGGGTCAACCACGCGGCCCAGCAGGCCCTTGCCGACCGGAACCGACACAATATCGCCGGTCCGCTTGACCGTATCACCTTCGCGAATATCACGGTCAGAGCCGAACACCACCGCGCCGACATTATCTTCTTCAAGGTTCAGCGCCATGCCGCGAATACCGCCGGGGAACTCAACCATTTCACCGGCTTGAACATTGTCGAGGCCGTAAATGCGGGCAATCCCATCACCGACCGAGAGCACTTGACCGATTTCGGAAACTTCCGATTTCTGGTCGAACCCTTTGATCTGTTCCTTGAGAATGGAAGAAATTTCAGATGCTTTAATATCCATCAGTCTGGCCTCACCTTAAACGAGCCGCGTCAATTTTGATTGAGCGCAGCTTTCATAGAATTCAATTTAGTTCGGAGCGAGCCGTCAATCATACGGCTGCCCAGTTTTACCACCATGCCGCCCAAAAGCGCGGCATCGGTGTCATTTTCAACGACGACGTTTTTACCGACCGCTTTTTCAAGCTCGGCTTTTACCGCATCGATTTGTGTGGCGCTTAAATCGCGCGCCGAGGTGACACGGGCAATAACCTCATCGCGCGAACCGGCAATCAGCGTGCCATATTGCACGGCCATATCGCCAAGCGCGAAAGCGCGGCGTTTCGTGACCACCAAAGCGGCAAAATTTTTGACCAATTGATGGGCACCGGCTTTGTCCAGTACCGCAGCCAGCGCAGCGCCTTGTTCTTCGGCGTTAATAACCGGACTTTTGAGTAATTTTTGTAAATCATCGCTGCCGTCAATCAGCGTCTTGAGCGCTGCCATATTATCAGCCAGTCGGCTTTGCTCATCGGCAGGCAAATCTTGCGCCAATTCAAACATGGCAACGGCGTAACGCCCGGCCAACCCACCAATCATACTTTCATCAGCAGACAAGAATTTATCCCATAATCTGAGCGGTTCATCAGCGTCACAACCAGCTTTGTGAAACCCGCCGCAAGAGCAAAAATCGCAGCGAAAAACAGGTGTTTTCGCCATTTCTGGCTTGTGCAATATCACGTCACAAAGACGCTGGCAATAATTGTTTTGGGGTTATTTACAGGCAGAACAAATAGTCACACTTAGAGGAAATTATACGGGTCAATATCGACCGAAAGACGCACTGAACCGCGCGGTTTAACGTCGTTCAGCCATTGTGAAATAAACCCCTGCAAAGGCGCTTGGCGCTCGGCCTTCAACAAAAATCGGTAGCGATAACGATTGCGAATCCGTGCAATTGGTGCCGGTGCAGGCCCCAGCACACGCACTTGCGCATGCGCCGGTATGCGCGCCGATAATTGACGCACAAAAGCCAGCCCCTCATCGGGATTGGTGGCCGATATAATCAGCGCAGCCAAGCGTCCAAAAGGCGGCATTTGGGCCATTTGCCGCGCTGCGATTTCGCGCTCAAAAAATTGTTCGCGCGCGCCAGCGGCCAAAGCCTGCAACACCGGATGGTCGGGCATATGGCTTTGCAACATGGCAAAGCCCGGCTTGTCAGCGCGCCGCCCCGAACGACCGGCAACTTGGCTCAATAATTGATACGTGCGTTCACCGGCGCGCAAATCACCATTGCCAAGACCAAGATCGGCATCAACCACGCCAACAAAACTCAAATTTGGGAAATCATGACCTTTGGCGACAATTTGTGTGCCGACAATAATATCGGCGTCGCCCGCGCTAATGCGCGCAATCGCCTCGCGCATGGCCGCAACCCCGCCCATATCAGACGACAGCACCAATGTGCGCGCATCGGGAAAATGGCCGATAATCTCTTCGGTTATGCGTTCTACGCCCGGCCCGCACGCAGCCAACTTATCGGCCTCGCCGCAGCCATGACAGCTTTCAGGCACACCCTCCATATGGCCGCAATGATGGCACTGCAATTGCTTGCGAAAACGATGCTCGACCATCCAAGCATCGCAATCGGGGCAGGCATAACGATGCCCGCACGCGCGGCACAAAGTCAGTGGTGCATAGCCGCGTCGATTTAAAAACAACAACGCCTGCTCGCCGCGCTCAATCGCGGCACCGACACGCTCGACCATTTGCGGCACCAGCCAATTTCCGCGCGGCGGTGGGTCGGTGCGCATATCGACAAGTTCAATTTCCGGCAATTGTGCTGCCCCATGCCGCGCCGTCAGGCGATGCGCAACATAGCGGCCTTCTTGCGCGTTGACATAGCTTTCAAGCGATGGCGTTGCAGTCGATAAAATCACCGGGCAATCGGCCAATTGCCCGCGCACCACCGCCATATCGCGGGCATTATAAATCACCCCGTCTTCTTGCTTGAAACCGCCATCATGTTCTTCATCGACGATAATCACACCGATATTGCGCCACGGTAAAAACAGGGCCGAGCGCGCGCCGACCAATACCTGAACGCGGTCTTCGGCAATCTCGCGCCATGTGCGCCGCCGCTCAGCCGGGCTCAAACCCGAATGCCATAAAGCGGGCTCACAGCCAAAGCGGGCTTCAAAGCGGTCTAGAAATTGTGTCGTCAGGGCAATCTCAGGCAATAAAATCAGGGCTTTCTTGCCGCTCTCAAGCGCTTGGGCAATGGCCTCGAAATAAACCTCGGTCTTGCCCGCGCCGGTTACGCCATCGAGCAAATGCGTGGTGAATTGCGCGGTTTTAACCGCCGCGCTCAAAGCCTGCGCCACATCGGCTTGCGCCTTTGATAAATCGAGCCGCCGATATTGGGCATCGGGCATTGGAAAATGTTTGTCACCGGCCATTTCACGCGCTGTCAAATGCCCCCCGGCAATCAGCGTTTTGACCACTGAGGCGCTGACACCTGCAACCCGCGCCAATTCTGCTGACGCCATTGCGCCGCGTTCAGCCAATGCATCATATATACGGGTGCGCGCCGCCGTCATTTTGTCCGGCTTGTCGCCGGCTGTGTAAACAATAAGCGGTTTGGGCGGCTCGAAAGCGGCGGGCACGCGCATCACTTGACGCAACACGGCGCCCGGTCGCGCCATGACATAATTCGCCACCCAATCGACAAAACCACGCAATTCTTCAGTTAAGGGCGGCACATCGCATAAAGCGATAATCGGCTTTATTTTGCGCGCCAAATCCGCATCGGTCGCGTCGGCCAAGCCCGGGCCCCAGACCACGCCATGAACCTGACGCGGGCCCAATGGCACGCGCACGATTGCGCCTTCTTCAAGCTGCATGTCGGCCGGCACGGCGTAATCATAAGGGCCGGGTAGAGCCAAAGGAATCAATACGGATACATTGGGCATGGGGCACTGTCGGCCATGCTGTGCGGAATTTCAAGGCGGCTTGCGCATCAGCCCAAGCTGGTGCAATCTGACATTCGTCTCAGGCAATGAGTGCCACTTTAGAAATCAGGCAAGGAGCAGGCAGGGAGCAATCAATGAAATTTTTTGTCGATAGCGCGGATAGTGCCGCAATTGCAGAATTGGCCGCCACCGGTATGGTGGACGGCGTGACCACGAACCCATCACTGGTGGCTAAATCGGGTCGCGATTTCAAAGAATTGGTAGCTGAGATTTGCGCGCTGGTGAGCGGGCCGGTATCAGCCGAAGTGACGGCGTTGGAAGCCGATGCCATGCTGAAAGAGGCCGATGAATTGCTCGCCATTGCCGATAATGTTTGCATCAAAGTGCCGCTGACATGGGACGGTTTGAAAGCCACGCGCGCATTGGCCGATAAGGGTCGAATGGTCAATGTCACTTTGTGTTTTTCAGCCAATCAAGCGCTCTTGGCAGCCAAAGCCGGTGCTGCGTTCATCTCGCCCTTTGTCGGGCGGCTTGATGATATCGGCGCGGACGGCATGGGTTTGATTGCTGATATTCGCCAGATTTACGATAATTATCCCGATCTGGAGACCGAAATTCTCGTCGCTTCAGTGCGCAGCCCCGAACATATGCGCGCTTCGGCACTTATCGGTGCCGATGTCGCCACTTTGCCACCTGATGTGCTGAAAAGCCTCATCGCCCACCCGCTCACCGATAAGGGGCTGGAAGCGTTTCTCGCCGATTGGCAAAAAACCGGCCAATCCATCGCCTAATGGGTGCGCCCGCTCACGCTGAGCGAGACAAAGCTCTGCACTTGCTGGGCGATTGGCAAATTACGTTGCGCGACCAAAGCCGCATGAGCGACCACACCATTGCCGCCTATCGCCGTGATGTGGAAGCGTTTTTGGCTTTTCTCGAAGACCATTTAGGCCACCCGCCACACGGACGCGACCTCACAGCCCTGCATGTGCGCGACATTCGCGCGTTTATGGCGGCGCGACGCAGCGACGGGGTCAGTGCGCGGTCGCTTAATCGGGCTTTGTCAGCCTTGCGCGGTTTTGCCGATTTCTTGAAAGCGCGCGGGCTTGATGTGTCAGACGCGTTCAGCGGGGTCGCCACTGCCAAAACCAATGCCGGTTTGCCGCGACCGGTCGACGAACAAGACGTGTTGCAGCTTATCCAATATGCGTTTGACGGTGCCAAACAGGTGTGGCTGGGCCAGCGCGATGCAACCCTGCTGACCCTTTTATACGGCACGGGTTTGCGTATCTCGGAAGCCTTGTCTTTAACCCGCAGCCAAATCGAAGATGCCCATGACATGTTGCGCGTGACCGGCAAGGGCGGCAAACAGCGCGATGTGCCGCTTCTACCCTTAGTGATAAAAGCATTAGATGATTATCTGGCCGCGCAACCTTTCGGCCTCAGTCATGATGATAAGATTTTTCGCGGTGCGCGCGGCGGTGAGATGCGTCCGCGCCAAGCGCAAAAGCTGATTGCCGATTTGCGCCGCGCCATCGGGCTTGATGACAGCGTGACCCCGCATGCGCTGCGCCATAGTTTTGCCAGCCATCTGCTGGCAGCGGGTGGCGATTTGCGCACCATTCAAGAATTACTGGGCCATGCCAGTTTAAGCTCGACGCAAATCTATACAAAGGTCGATGAAAAGGCCCTGCTCTCGGCCTATGACAAAGCGCATAAGCGCCGCTAGAGCGGGCTTACATGTGGCTTACATATGCAGCGCGCGCTTATCGACCGCCAGTGCTGCTTCCTTGACCGCCTCAGTAAGCGTTGGATGCGCATGGCAGGTGCGGGCGATATCCTCGGCGCTGGCTGAAAACTCCATCGCCACTGCCGCCTCAGCAATCATATCACCGGCATGCGCACCCAAAATATGCACGCCTAAAACCTGATCGCTGGTCGCATCGGCAAGGATTTTTACGAAACCGTCTGTTGTGCCGTTCACTTTGGCGCGACCATTGGCGGTGAACGGAAATTTACCGACATTGTAAGCAATGCCCGCCTCTTTCAACTCTTCTTCATTGCGCCCCACCCAAGCTACTTCGGGCGCGGTATAAACGACTGAGGGAATAACGCCATAATTGACATGCGCCGGTTTGCCGGCCAAATGCTCGGCCAACGCCACACCTTCATCTTCTGCCTTATGCGCCAACATCGGTCCGGCAATCACATCGCCAATAGCATAAAGGCCATCAATATTGGTTTTGAAATGGGCATCAGTTTCAACCCGCCCGGCCCCGTCCATCGCCACGCCCAGCGCTTCCAGTCCAAGCCCTTGCGTGTGCGGACGACGACCGACCGCCAGCAAAGCGCGGTCGGCGGTCAGTGTTTCTGCCGCCCCGTCACCTGAAGCGGGCGCTAACGTCAGCTTGACCGAGTTTTTAAGCGCTTTGGCAGCAGTTACTTTTTTGCCGAGCATGAATTTCAGCCCTTGCTTTTTCAACACGCGCTGAAAATTCTTAGCCATGTCTGCATCCATGCCGGGCGTGATGCGGTCGAGAAACTCAATCACTGTTACCTCAGCGCCCAAACGTTTCCAAACCGAGCCAAGCTCAAGCCCGATAATACCGGCACCGATAATCGCCAAATGTTTCGGCACTTTATCGAAAGACAGAGCACCGGTAGATGAAACAATGCGCTCTTCATCAATCTCAATGCCGGGCAAGGGCGTAACTTCAGAACCGGTCGCGATAACGATATTTTTGGCGTTTACGGCGCGTGTACCGCCCGCCAACAGGTCAATCTCAACCGCCCCTGCAGCACCGATTTTGGCCGCACCTTCAATTTCTTCAACCTTATTTTTTTTGAAAAGATAGCGCACACCGTCCGTATTGCCGTCTACGCCATCGGCCTTATAGGCCATCATTTTTTCCAAATCGAGTTTCAGCGAACTGAAGGTGATGCCCATATTTTGCGCATGCGCTGCCTCGGCGTAAAGCTCGGAAGCGTGCAGCAATGCTTTTGAGGGGATACAACCGACATTCAGGCACGTGCCGCCGGGCGCACCGCGCTTATCAATGCAGGCGACTTTCATACCCAATTGTGCGGCGCGCAGTGCGCAAACATAGCCACCCGGCCCGGCCCCGATAACCACCAAATCGAAATTATTATCGCTCATTTTTTCCTCGACACTATCGGTTAAATATCCAGCAGCATGCGCTCGGGCGTTTCCAAACATTCTTTGACGCGCACCAGAAACGTGACCGCCTCTTTGCCGTCAACAATGCGATGGTCATAAGACAATGCCAGATACATCATCGGGCGCACCACAACTTCACCATCAACCACCATTGGGCGGTCTTGAATTTTATGCATGCCCAAAATGCCCGATTGCGGCATGTTCAAAATCGGTGTGCTCATTAAAGAGCCGTAAACGCCGCCATTTGACATGGTGAATGTGCCGCCCTGCAAATCATCGATTGCCAGCTTGCCGTCGCGCGCCTTGCGTCCCATATCAGCCACGGCCAATTCAATATCGGCCAGCCCCATATTTTGCACATCGCGAATGACCGGCACGACAAGACCTTTTTCCGTGCCGACGGCGACGCCCATATTGATGTAGTTTTTATAAATTATCTCATCATCGGCAATCTCAGCATTAACGGCAGGAATTTCACGCAGCGCAGTGACACAAGCACGGGCGAAAAAGCTCATAAAGCCGAGCCTCGCGCCGTATTTTTGCTCGAATAAATCCTTATAGTCTCGCCGCAGCTCCATCAGCGCGCCCATATCAACCTCATTAAATGTGGTCAACTGCGCCGCCGTGTTCTGACTTTCCTTCAAGCGCGCAGCGATGGTTTTGCGAAGCCGCGTCATCTTCACCCGCTCCTCGCCGACAGTTTGGTTGGGCGTGTTTTGGCCGGGAGCCGCAGATGTGGCTTGTCGTGTCGCTTGTGGCGCAGCTTGTCCGCCACCCGACGCCGCATTAAGTGCGTCTTGTTTGGTCAGGCGCCCATCTTTGCCGGTACCCGAAATTTGGGTCGGGTCGAGGCCGTGCTCTTCCACCACCCGTCGTGCTGCCGGTGACAGGCCGCTTGTATCAGCCGCTGCCGGTGCCGTTATAGGTGTTGGCGTATCTGCTGCAATCGGTTGTTCCGGTTCTTCAACCGGCGTGGCGGCTTCAGCTTGGCTTGGCGCTTCGGCCGGTGCCGGTTCAGCCCCCGTGCCCTCGCCAATCGACCCCAGCAGCGCGCCGACCTCAACCGTATCGCCTTCGCCAGCCACCACTTCGGCCAGCACGCCGGCGCTTTGCGCAGGAATTTCAATCGTCACCTTATCGGTTTCCAATTCGCAAAGCGGCTCGTCCATTGCCACAGCATCGCCGGGCTTTTTATACCATTGTGCGATGGTCGCCTCGGTCACCGATTCGCCCAAAGTAGGGACACGAATTTCACTCGCCATGTTTTCTCTCCATTGCGCCTATCTGTTGATAGGGTCAATCAGGGCTGCATTGAGCAGCGCTTCTCTTTGTTCCAAATGACGGCTCATCTGACCGCTGGCAGTCGATGCCGAAGCGCGCCGACCGGCATAAAACACACGCTTATGTTTGGCGTCCAAATGGGTCAACACATCTTCAAGCTCGGGTTCGATGAAACTCCACGCGCCCATATTACGCGGTTCTTCTTGGCACCAGACCATTTCTGCATGCACCATTGGCTCCAATTCGGCAAATAACGGCCCGCGCGGCATTGGATAAAGCTGCTCCAAGCGCATCAAATAAACATCGTCGATATTCTCCGCTTCGCATTTTTCCAATAAATCATAATAGACCTTGCCCGAGCACAAGACGACGCGGCGGATTTTATCGGCCGGTTGCAATTTGGCCTCGCTATTCGGTTGGCGCGCATCGCGGCTATCCCACAAAACCCGATGGAACGACGAACCCAGACTCATATCGGCCAAACTCGACACGCATTTTTTATGCCGCAAGAGTGATTTCGGCGTCATCAATATGAGCGGTTTGCGGAAATTGCGCTTTAGCTGACGACGCAAGACATGGAAATAATTAGCCGGTGTGGTGCAGTTGGCAACTTGCATATTTTCTTCGGCGCAAAGCTGCAAATAACGCTCAAGCCGCGCCGAGCTGTGCTCGGGGCCCTGCCCCTCATACCCATGCGGCAGCAGCATGACCAGACCCGACATACGCAGCCATTTATTCTCGCCCGAGCAGATAAATTGGTCGACAACGACCTGCGCGCCATTGGCGAAATCACCGAATTGCGCCTCCCAAAGCACCAGCGTGTTGGGCTCAGCCAGCGAATAACCATATTCAAATCCGAGCACGGCATTTTCCGACAGCATCGAATTAATCACTTCAAACAGCGCCTGCTCATCGCGAATATATTTGAGCGGCTTGTAGCGTCGCTCAGTCTCCTGGTCGATCCACGCCGAATGGCGCTGCGAAAACGTGCCGCGCTCACTATCTTGACCCGATAAGCGCACGGCATGGCCTTCCAACAATAATGTGCCAAAGGCCAAAGCCTCGGCAGTCGCCCAATCGAAACCGCCCTCGCTTTCAAACATTTTGTCTTTGGCCTTCAGCTGACGGGTCAAGGCGCGGTGCAAATTAAAACCTTCAGGCACGCGCCCCAAACCGGCACCAACTTCTTGCAATAAGGCTGCATCGACGCCGGTATCACCGCGCACAAACTCAGCACTTTTGCGCTCCAGCCCCGACCATTTTCCGTCCAACCAATCGGCCTTATCGGGTTTGAAACTATTGGCTGCTTCAAACGCATCATCAAGCAAAGCGCGATATTCGGCTTTGGCGGCCTCAGGCCCGCCCTCGGGCAACAGCCCTTCTGTGACCAAACGGCGACCGTATTTTTCGACCACTGAGCCATGCGATTTAATTTTTTTATACATGGTTGGCTGGGTGAAAGCCGGTTCATCGCCCTCATTATGACCGTGGCGGCGATAGCAGAACATATCAATGACCACGGGTTTCAAAAACTTTTGCCGGAACTCGGTCGCCACTTTAGCGGCAAACACAACCGCCTCCGGATCGTCGCCATTCACATGGAAAATCGGCGCTTCGACCATTTTCGCCACGTCGGACGGGTAAGGCGATGAACGCGAAAAACGCGGATTGGTGGTGAAACCGATTTGATTATTGACGATAAAATGGATTGAGCCGCCCGATTTATGCCCGATAAGCCCCGACAGGCCCAAACATTCAGCGACAATACCCTGTCCGGCAAAGGCCGCATCGCCATGCAGCAAAAGCGGTATCACTGTGCCGCGATCGGCCATAGCGCGCGGATGTTCTTTAAACTGGTCTTGCTTGGCGCGCGCTTTTCCAAGCACCACCGGATCAACCGCCTCCAAATGCGACGGATTGGGCGATAGAGATAAATGCACCTTATTGCCGTCAAACTCGCGGTCGGAAGAAGCGCCCAGATGGTATTTCACATCGCCCGAACCTTCAATGTCGTCAGGATTGGCCGAGCCACCTTTAAACTCATAAAATAAGGCTTCAAACGGCTTAGCCATCACATTGGTCAGCACATTTAGGCGTCCGCGATGCGGCATGCCAAGCACCACTTCTTTAACGCCCAGATTACCGCCGCGCTTAATCACCTGTTCAAGCGCCGGTATCATCGCTTCGCCGCCATCAAGCCCAAACCGTTTGGTGCCGGTATATTTGACATCGAGGAATTGCTCCAACCCCTCCGCCTCAACCAGCTTTTGAAAAATCGCTAGCTTGCCCGGTTGGGTAAACGCGATTTCCTTATCGGGCCCTTCAATGCGTTCTTGCAACCACGCTTTTTCTTCAGGGTCAGAAATATGCATAAACTCAAGCGCCACAGTGCCGCAATAAGTACGGCGCAAAATATCCAGCATGTCGCGAATGGTGGCGGTTTCCAGCCCGAGCACGTAATCGATAAAAATCGGGCGGTCAAAATCATCTTCGGTGAACCCGTAAGAGGTCGGGTCAAGCTCGGGATGCGTGCCCGGCGGCTCGATACCCAACGGGTCGAGATTGGCCGCCAAATGACCGCGATAACGATAGGCGCGTATCATCATAATGGCGCGCACGCTATCGAGCGTTGCGGCGCGCACAGCTTGCAGGTTTTCGCCGTCTATATCGCCGCCCGACGCGCCGACCATGCGGGTTTGAATTTTTTCAGCCAGCATGTCAGGCGCGGGCAAATCATCAACCATGCCGTCAGGCCATTGCCCGTCCAGAACCGCCGTCATATCGCCGTTTATTTTCGGCGGCCAATCGCTGCGTTGCCAGCTTGGCTGATGCGGCGCAACATCATCGCCCAAAGCTGAAAAATAAGCCTGCCAATCGGCCGATAGGGATGCATCACCGGCTTTGAAGCGGGCATATTGCTGTTCGAGATAAAGCGCATTGGACCCGTCAAAATGCGACTGGGCGATATCAGGTCGGTTATTGGCCTGCGAATTTTTATCCGACATTTGCCTATCCAATTAGGGCCGAAAGCGGCTTGGTCAGAATACTAAACCCTTTGGAGATGCGAGGCAATCATAAGCGGCGGAGAAAGCGGGGAAGCTAGCCCTTCAGCACATCGACCAATGTCGTGCCCAGCGAGGCGGGCGACGGCGATACGGTGATACCGGCGGCGCGCATTGCATCCATTTTATCGTCAGCCCCGCCCTTGCCACCGGCAATAATCGCACCGGCATGGCCCATACGCCGTCCGGGCGGTGCGGTAACACCGGCGATAAAGCCGACCATCGGTTTTTTCACCTTTGAGGCTTTCAAAAATTCAGCCGCTTCTTCTTCCGCAGAACCACCGATTTCACCAATCATGATAATGCTTTCGGTTTCATCATCGCCGAGAAACAAATCCAAGCAGTCGATGAAATTCGTGCCATTGACCGGATCGCCGCCAATGCCGATGCAAGTCGACTGGCCGAGCCCGACTGCGGTGGTTTGCGCCACCGCCTCATAGGTCAATGTGCCCGAGCGCGATACAATGCCGACCGAACCGCGCCGGTGAATATGGCCCGGCATGATACCGATTTTACATTCATCGGGCGTGATGACGCCGGGGCAATTCGGCCCGACAAGGCGGGTATTCGACCCTTGCAAAGCGCGTTTCACCCTAATCATATCGGTCACCGGAATACCTTCCGTAATGCAAACGGCAAGTTCTATGCCTGCTTCAATCGCTTCCAAAATCGCATCGCCGGCAAATGGCGGTGGCACATAAATCGCTGAGGCGGTAGCGCCGGTGTTTTCAACCGCTTCGCTTACCGTGTCGAAAACCGGCAGGTCGAGATGGGTCGCGCCGCCGCGCCCCGGTGTCACCCCGCCGACCATTTTAGTGCCATAGGCAATGGCTTGCTCAGAATGAAATGTGCCTTGCGAGCCGGTAAAGCCCTGACAAATAACTTTCGTGTCTTTATTGACCAATACCGACATTAGGCGGCCTCCTTCACGGCAGCGACGATTTTTTCGGCTGCATCGTTCAAATTATCGGCTGAAATAATCGGCAAGCCGCTATTCGCCATAATTTCTTTGCCCTCTTCGACATTGGTGCCTTCCAAGCGCACCACAAGCGGCACATCGAGGCTCAATTCGCGCGCCGCCGCCACCACGCCTTCGGCAATAATATCGCAGCGCATGATACCGCCGAAAATATTGACCAAAATGCCTTCCACATTGTCGTCCGACAAAATGATTTTGAACGCTTCGGTCACTTTTTCTTTGGTCGCGCCGCCGCCGACATCGAGGAAATTGGCCGGTTCAGAGCCGTATAATTTAATAATATCCATCGTCGCCATTGCCAGACCCGCGCCATTGACCATGCAACCGATCTTGCCATCTAGCTTGATGTAAGACAGGTCATATTTTGACGCTTCTATTTCAGCCGGGTCTTCTTCAGCCAAATCGCGCAACTCGACAATATCACTTTGCCGATACAGCGCATTGCTATCGAAATTTACCTTCGCATCGAGGCAAACCAAATCGCCCGCGCCGGTAACCACCAGCGGATTGATTTCCAATAGCGACATGTCTTTTTCAACAAAGGCGCGATAAAGATTGGCAATCAGCTTATCGGCTTGCTTTATTTGCGCGCCCTCAAGGCCAAGCGCAAAGGCGATTTGCCGCGCGTGATGACCCGAAATACCGCTCGCCGGATCTACACTAACCGTGATGATTTTTTCCGGTGTTTGGTCAGCCACTTCTTCAATATCCATGCCGCCTTCGGTCGAGGCGATAAATGAAATGCGCGATGTTGCGCGGTCAACCAAAGCCGAAAGATAAAGTTCGCGGGCAATATCAGAGCCGTCTTCAATATAAACACGCCCGACTTCCTTGCCCTCAGCGCCGGTTTGATGTGTCACCAATGTCATGCCCAGCATGCGGCTTGCTTCGGCGCGCACGTCATCAATCGATTTGACGACTTTGACACCGCCGCCCTTGCCGCGACCGCCGGCGTGAATTTGGGCTTTCACCACCCAAACCGGACCACCCAATTGTTCAGCCGCTTTCACGGCCTCATCGGCGGAGAAAGCGACATGACCGTTTGGCACGGGCACGCCAAACGCACCCAGAACCTGTTTGGCTTGATATTCGTGAATGTTCATGGACAACGCCCCCCGCGCTAATTTCGCAATAACTGCCAGCGAAAATTAGCCCAAGCGCGCACGCGCCTCAACCGAAAACGGCGCAAGCAGCGTGCTTAATCGAATATTTTTATCGACGTGCTATTGACCGGCAGAGCGATGCGCGTGCCGTCTCGTGCTGCCAATACACCGGTATCGCGCACATCAGCGACGCCGCGCATGAACATGCGGTCCATAACGCGGTTTTGCGGCACCGGCGCGTAATGATAGAAAACCAGCAAATCGGCTCCCGCCTCATTGGCCGCTTCAGCCGCTTGCACCGGTGTTGTGTGATAATCCAGCGTGTCATGCAAAATCTTGCCCAGGGTCGCCAGCCCTGCCGTGTCCAAAGCGCCAGCGACGGCATTGACCATATCGGGCTGCAATACTTCATGCGCCAACACATCGACATTTTTTGCGGCGGCAATCAAATTATCGTCTTTCACCGTATCACCGCTAATCAGCAGCGAGCGGCCTTTATAGTCAAAACGAAAGGCCAAAGCCGGTTCAATCGGCGGATGCGACACCGTGATGGCGCTGACTTTCAAACCGTCGCGGTCATAAATCACGCTATCGGCCTTAATCGGGCGAGCTACCAGACCGGCATTTTTTGACGGCACGAAATCCTCGCCGTGATGACCGGTGCGATAAGTATAGTCCAGCCCATAAGCCATGTTGAAACCGTCAACCACGCGGGCAACACCGGGCCCGCCATAGACGTCCAGTTTTTGCGCCCGACCGCGCACCCAACTGTTCAAATGCATTTCCCCCAAAGCGGCAATATGGTCGGAATGGAAATGCGTCAGCATCACCGCGTCGAGCCGCCCCATTGGCAGTCCTAAAGCCACCGCCTTATCCGCCGAGCGCGCACCGGTATCGACCAAGAAGAACCGGTCGCCGGCGAATACGGCAATACAGCTTTGCGCCGTGCCACGCGCCCCGGCCCCGCCCATTGGCGAGGCGACACCGCAAAACACAATTTCCAGCTTATCGCCGCCAAAATCATCTTGTGCAGCCGCAAGCTGCGAGCTAATGGCGCGACCCACAACCCGGTCTTGCACCGTTGCGCTATTCATCAGCACAATAAAAAACCCGCTCGCCAATAATATAATGGCGACGATGGCGATGGCGATATAGCGGCTTAATTTTGACATTGTAAAAGTCTCCTTAACGGCTTTTACCTAAGTAAAACTATTGGCACTTACATTGTCAATAGGTGGCGCTTTTATAAAGCTTGCGGCGCGACAATAAAAAGGGCGCAGTATACCGCGCCCTTTATGCTCAAGCTTGTTTAGCCTGTATAATTCTATTTTAGTTTCGGATTTATTTTCCGACAGGCGTCGAGCAAGCCTTTCACCGCTTTAATCGATTTGGTGAACATCGGTTTTTCTTTGGCGTCGAGTTTAATCTCCACCACACGCTCCACGCCTTTGGCGCCGATTATCACCGGCACGCCGACATAGATGTTTTTCTGACCATATTCGCCGTTCAAATGCGCCGCACAAGGCAGCACGCGCTTTTGGTCTTTCAAATAGGCTTCGGCCATTTCAATCGCCGAGGCGGCGGGCGCATAAAACGCCGAGCCGGTTTTTAACAAGCCGACAATTTCCGCCCCACCATCGCGGGTGCGCTGAACAATTTGGTCAATTTTCTTTTGCGTCGTCCATTTCATCTTGATCAAATCGGGCAAGGGAATACCGGCAACAGTTGAATAACGCACAGACGGCACCATTGTGTCGCCATGTCCGCCCAACACAAAGGCGGTTACATCTTTGACCGACACTTTGAATTCTTCGGCCAGGAAGGTGCGGAAGCGCGCGCTGTCCAGCACACCGGCCATGCCGACCACTTTGTTTTTCGGCAGACCTGAGAATTTCTGCAAGGCCCAAACCATCGCGTCCAGCGGATTGGTGATGCAAATGACAAACGCTTTCGGCGCATATTTTTTGATACCTTCGCCGACCTGTTGCATGACGCGCAAATTAATCTCAATTAAATCATCGCGGCTCATGCCCGGTTTGCGCGGCACACCGGCGGTAACAATCACCACATCGGCACCTTTAATGGCGCTATAGGATTTCGTGCCTTTGAGGTTGGCATCAAAATGGCTGACCGGTGAGCTTTGCAGCAAATCCAAAGCCTTGCCTTGCGGGATACCGTCAACAATATCAAAGATTACGATATCGCCGAGTTCCTTAAGACCGGCCAGATGAGCCAAAGTGCCGCCGATTTGTCCACCCCCGATAAGGGCAATTTTATTGCGCGCCATGAATGCGTCCTCCTGTTAAATAATTGGCCTGTCCGTAGCGGATTTACCGGCCTGTGGCAAGCCTCGCCGCTCAGCTCGCCAAATGGTCGAGTGCCAGATAGTCACGACTTTGCATTTCCATCAGCCGCGAGACGGTGCGCTCGAACTCAAACGCTTCATCGCCTTCCGGATAAAGTTTTTCAGGCGGCCCGTCAGCCGAGGCAATCAGCTTCACTTTCGCCTCATAAAGCGCATCGATAAGCGTCACAAAGCGCACTGCCTCGTTTTTCTTTTGCGCCTCCAAAAGCGGGATATTATCCAATACCAATGTGTGAAACTGTGCCGCCAATGCCAGATAATCGGCAGCGCCGCGCGCTTCGACACAAAGCGCCTCAAACCCCATGCGCGCCACACCGCCCGCCGCGCGCGGCACATTCAGGGTGCGGCCTTTCAAATCCAAACTCATCGGCGCCGCTTCAACCCCTTCGGTAAGACTATCAAACCGTTCGTCCAAAGCGCGGCGTGCTTTCGGCCCGCATGGGATGAACCAAACCGGTGCCGATGTGAGGCGCGCCAATCGATAGTCTTTTGCCGCCTTCAATTCATGCAAGCGATGGCGTTGTTTCAATAAATCAATAAACGGCAAAAACCGATGCCGGTTAAGCCCGCCCTTATATAAATCATCAGGCGGACGATTGGAGGTGGCGACCACGACAATGCCCGCCTCCAAAAGCAGGGAAAACAGCCGTCCCAAAATCGACGCATCGGCAATATCTTTGACTTGTAATTCGTCAAAACACAAAAGCGTCACTTCCGCCGCAATGGCTTTGGCAATCGCCGGCATCGGGTCACCGGCTTTGGGATGCGCCTTGCGATAGCTATGAATGCGCGCATGGGTTTCTTGCATAAAAGCGTGAAAATGGACGCGGCGTTTTTTGTCGACCGGCGCATGGGCAAAAAACAAATCCATCAGCATGGATTTGCCGCGCCCGACCCCGCCATAAAGATAAAGGCCAAGCGGCGGTTTGGTTTTGAGGCCGATTTTGCCACGCAGCGCCGACCATATATTGGGGCGATGCGTTTCCATATCGCGGTAAAGACGGTTGAAGGCGGATATGGCAGTCGCTTGCGCTGCATCGGCGTCAATCTGACCGCCGGCAACCAGCTTCTGATAAGCCGCTTCAATGGCGGTTTCGGCCTGCTGAGCGGCTTTATCTTGCACCCGCGTCATAAGAAGTGTTACAGCCCCAGCGCCACTTTGGCGATGATATTGCGCTGCACTTCATTGGAACCGCCATAAATACTGGCAGCGCGATTATTGAAGAAATCAGCCAGAATGACTTGCGTTTCCTCAGGCCCGATAGCATCGACATTCGATCCCATATCGCGCCGTTCGGGTTGCCAGACTGCGGCGCGCGCGCCCAATGTGTCGACCGCCAAAAGGTCAATATCCTGCTGCGCCTCAGTGCCCATAATTTTCAATTGTGATGAGCCGGAACTGCTGGGGCGGCCATCGGCAAGCGCTGCCTGCACGCGAAATTCGGTCATTTCAATCGCCGCTACGCGAATCGCCAGTTCGGCATGACGCTTGACCAGCATGGCATCATCGGCCTCTTCAATCAGCGCTTCCAAATTACCCAACATCAGTTTGAGCCGCGCCGCATAGGCCGAACTGCGCTCGAAAGTCAGCAATGTCTTGGCGACCGTCCAACCATCATTTTCTTCGCCGACACGGTTTTCAACCGGCACCCGCACATTGTCGAAAAACACCTGATTGACCTCATGGTCACCGGCCAGTGTGATAATCGGCTCGACCGAAATCCCTGCACTGGTCATATCAATCAGCAAAAAGGTGATGCCGGCTTGCGGCTTGGTGCTCTTATCGGTGCGCACAAGGCAGAAAATATGATTGGCATGATGCGCGTAAGAGGTCCAGATTTTCGACCCGTTAATCACATAATCATCGCCATCACGCTCAGCCGCGCATTGCAGACTAGCCAAATCAGAGCCCGAGCCGGGCTCGGAATAACCCTGACACCAAATATGCTCGCCCGATAAAAGCTTGGGCAAATATGCTTCTTGCTGCTCGGCCGTGCCGCAAGCTATCAGCGTCGGGCCAATCATGCCCAGCCCCATCGGATAAAGCTTGGGCGCATTGGCGCGCGCGCATTCCGATTGCCAAATATAACGCTGCATATCGCTCCAGCCCGTGCCGCCGAATTCTTGCGGCCAGCCCGGTGCCACCCAGCCCTTTTCGTGCAGGATTTTATGCCAGCGCATGAGCGGCGCATGCGCCGAGCTGATGCCGCTGGTCTTGACCCCGGCTTCGCGCAATTCGGCATCGAGGTTTTCATCAAGAAACGCGCGCACATCCTCGCGGAATTTCCGGTCTGCTTCTTTCAGCTCAATATCCATGATAATTTCCCACTCTCGCCAACGCGCCGTGCGCTCCATAACCGCTAGAGGTTAGGCAAGCGTGATTATTCGGTCAATTCGTAAATACTGGCGAACGATTAAACGCCCTAGCACGGCGGCGATTAAACCTCGCGCGCGACCATCATTTTTTTAATTTCGGTAATCGCTTTTGCCGGTGACAAGCCTTTCGGGCAGGCTTTGGCAC
>JAKMCZ010000060.1 GCA_022428185.1 Alphaproteobacteria bacterium
GAGCAAGGCCAATATGATAATGCGCTTAAGGGCTTTGACGGCTTGATTGATAATGGCGCGCTGCCCGACAGCATGCAGGATTTTGCTGCATTGCAAGCCGGCATTGTGCTGCTCGATAGCGGCGGCAGTCTTGATGAGATTGAGCGTCGCCTTGATGATTTGCTGGACGACGATAATCGCTTGCTGCCAATGGCGCGCGAGGTGATGGCTTAGGCTTATTCGAGCCATGACAAGCCATGAGACGCGCGCGATTTGCTGATGCAGCAAATCGGTGATGCCGGTGTCAGTTCTTTGAGCCGCGCACGAGCTGAAATTATGTTGCAAAATGTCAAAGGCGGATTGCTGGCTTTGCCGCTTCCTTTACCGGAAGCTGATGCGGAAGAAAAAGGCGACCAATAATGTCTCGCACAAAGTCACTCTCTCGCCATTTATGGGTGCCGCTTTTGTTGGCTGTCTCGGTGTCGGCTTGCGGCGGCGCGTCTGACGATGCCAAGTTTGACGGTGACCGAATTTCGGTTTTGAGCTTTGACGAACAATTGCGTGTTGACCCGCGCTTGGCCGATGCCGATGTGCCGGTGCTTCCGGCATTCCGCAATGCGGCGTGGAGCAATCCCGGCGGTTTTCCGACCCATGCCTATTATCATTTGGAACTCGACGGTCTTGAAAAAGCCTTCAAGGTTGAATTCGTCGCCGGCAATGGCGGCTATAAACAGATTAAAGCGCCGCCAATCGTAGCCGACAGCAAGGTATTCGCGCTGGGTGCAGATTTAAGCATTTCGGCCGCTGATGTATCCTCGGGCGCAGTGCTGTGGAAGCAATCAGTTGCGACGCAGGCCAAAGAACCAAATTTCGGCTGGTCGCGCTTTTGGAGGCCGGACGTGATTAGTGCCGATTTGCGCGACGGCTTTGGCGGCGGCTTGGCCTATGGGCGCGGACGCGTGATTGCGACGACCGGCTTAGGCGAGATTATGGCGCTGAACGGTGACACTGGCGAGGTGTTGTGGCGGGTGCAAAATCCGGTTCCGTTCTCCAACGCGCCGACGGTGCGCGGCAATCGCATTTTTGTCGTGTCGCAAGACAGCCGCCTACAGGCTTTCAATATCGAGACCGGCGAGCGCCTTTGGGAACATTTGGCGATTACGGAAGAAGCGACGATTATCGGCGCAACCAGCGTGGCGGTAAGTGAGCAGATTGTGGTTGCCGGTTTCAATTCGGGTGAAGTTGTCGCGCTCAGTCCGGTCAATGGCAATGTGCTGTGGACTGACAGTCTGACCAGTCGCGGAACGCAAGTCACCCCGCTGTCGAAACTTAATGCCATTGTCGGACGACCGGTGATTGACCGCGATCGGGTGATTGTGACCAGTCATGGTGGGCGCACGGCGGCGATTGATATTCGTTCGGGCGAACGTATTTGGACCACCGATGTGGGGTCAATCGAGACCCCCTGGGTGATGGGTAATTATCTGCTGGTTATGTCGCTGGAAGGCCAGCTTGTTTCGCTGTCGCGCGAGCAGGGGCGTGTGCGCTGGCTGACCGCATTGCCGAGCTTCGCCGATGAAGCAGACCGCGAAGGCCGTATTCGTTGGGCCGGGCCGGTCTTGGCAGGGGGACAGATTATCCTTGCTTCGTCTGACGGGCGTTTGGTGACGGTCAATCCGTCCGATGGCGCAATTGGCGATTACATAAATATTGAAGAGCCGGTAAATGTCACGCCGGTGGTGGCCGACGGCACGCTTTATGTGCTGACCGATGAGGGTTCGCTCATCGCGCGGCGTTAGGGGACGCATATGGTCGACCCCATTTCCCATGCCTTTGTTCTGGCGATTGTCGGACGACCCAATGTCGGCAAATCGACCCTGTTTAACCGTTTGGTCGGGCGCAAATTGGCTTTGGTTGACGACCAGCCGGGGGTGACGCGCGACCGCCGTTTTGGTGATGCCAAGCTGGGCGATTTGCGCTTTCAGATTGTCGATACGGCGGGTTTTGAAGAGGGTAAATCGGGCTCGCTGGAGGCGCGCATGCGCGCCCAGACCGAAGCGGCGATTGCCGAAGCCGATATGGTGCTGATGCTGACCGATGCGCGCGTCGGCATTTTGCCCGAAGATGAATTATTTGCCCGCCTCCTCAGAAAAGCTGATGTGCCGGTGATGCTGGCTGCCAATAAGTCGGAAGGCAATGCCGGCGATGCTGGACTGCACGAGGCCTATAAGCTGGCGCTGGGCGACCCGATTGCCCTGTCTGCCGAGCACGGCAACGGCACGGATGAGCTTTACGCCCAAATTCGCGAGGCACAAATCGCTTTCGCGCAAGCCCATGCTGAGCCGTTCGCTGCGCTGTCTGACGAAGATGAGGAGGAAGAAGATTTCGACCCCGACACGCCGTTTGAAGACGATCCCGATAAGCCGCTGCGCGTCGCCATTTTGGGGCGACCCAATGCGGGCAAATCGACCCTGATAAATTACCTGCTCGATGAAGACCGATTGCTGACCGGGCCGGAGGCTGGCATTACCCGCGACAGTATTTCGGTCAATTGGACATGGGCTGACGCGGCTGCGCCCAATGGCGCGCGCCCGATTACGCTATGGGACACGGCAGGGGTGCGGCGCAAGGCGCGCGTGGTGGAAAAGCTGGAAAAGCTATCCGTGGCTGATGGTTTGCGCGCGGTTAAATTTGCCGAAGTGGTGGTGCTGCTCATTGATGCCACCAGCCCGTTCGACAAGCAGGATATTCAACTGGCTGATTTGGTGGAGCGCGAGGGCCGCGCCCTCGTCATCGCCATCAATAAATGGGATTTGAAACTCGACCGCAAGGAAGTGCGCCAAACGGTAAACGATGCATTGCTGCGCGCGCTGCCGCGCCTGCGCGGTGTGCCTGTCATCATGCTGTCGGCGCAAACCGGCAAAGGGGTTGAAAAACTCATGCCCGCCGTGCAGCAGCAATATGAATTGTGGAATGCGCGCATCGGCACGGCCAAGCTCAATCGTTGGCTGGGTGAGGTGATTGACCGCCACCCACCGCCTGCCGATAAGGGGCGGCCGGTGCGGCTGCGTTATATGACGCAAGCCAAATCGCGCCCGCCGACGTTCGTCAGTTTTTCCAGTCGCGGCCATGCCGTGCCCGAAAGCTATCAGCGTTATCTCGCCAATTCTTTGCGCGAAACCTTTGCGCTCGACGGAATTCCCCTGCGCATCTTTATTCGCAAGGGCAAAAACCCGTATGAAGACAAATAATCACTAAGTTAAATCGAAGAAAATATCTGAAATTAACGCTCTTTTAGCGCGGCTCGGTGTCCATTAAGACATGGTCAAAACAAGAAGCCGACGGAGTGTTGTCATGGAAGTCGTAAAAAGTCGCCAGCGTCCGCGTTGCGCCGTGTGCGGGTCATCTGCGGTTAATTTGCGTGGCGCTTGCGTGTGGCATTTACCGAGCCAAACATGGCGCGCCGTGCAACCCGAATTGCAGCAGGCCGCAGCCTTCCTTATGCACTTCGTAAGAACCGTCGGGCAGGGGTTTCGGGTTGATATGATAAAACGACACGCGCTTCCTCTTTTTGTTGTTGCGGAAAGCCTAGCCTGTTTGGCGGTCAAAAATCTAGCGTTTGAAATCCACAATCTCACCGGTGCGGGTTTCGTCCTCTGACAAAAGCTCGAGGAAGAGCGGCGCGACATCGGCAGGAGTGGGGAGGGTTTCAGGGTCTTCGCCCGGCATGGCCTGGGCGCGCATGGCGGTGCGCACCGGCCCGGGCGAGAGCAGATTGACGCGCAGCTTGTCGTTTTCATGCTCATGCGCCCAGCTTTTCACCAGCGCATCGAGCGCCGCTTTGCCGGTCGAATAAGCCCCCCAAAACGGGCGGCATTTTTGCGCCGCACCGGAGGTGGTGAACACGGCGCGGGGCGCGTTGGCTTGCATCAGCAGTGGCTCCATCGCGCGAATAAGGCGCGCATTGGCGGTCACATTCACCGCCAGCACCTTGTCCATCTCATCGGGCGCGATATGCGACACCGGCGTGAGCGGCCCCAGCACACCGGCATTGCCGACCATCAGGTCGAGCTTGCCCCAACGCTCGGCAAGGCTGGCCCCCAAGCGGTCGAGCGCGTCGCCATCGGTTAAATCCATCGGCACGCCGGTGGCTTCTTGGCCTTTGGCGGAAATAATATCGTAAAGTTCTTCCAGCGCGCCTTGCGTGCGCCCCAGCATCAGCACATGCGCGCCTTCATCTGCCAGTGCTTCGGCTACCGCCCAGCCA
>JAKMCZ010000080.1 GCA_022428185.1 Alphaproteobacteria bacterium
GATATGGATCGCATCGCGCAGCAAGCGGCGGCATGCGGCGACGATTTCATTCAGCTTTCGGGCGAAGATGCCAGCGCGGTGGCGTTTAACCGCTTGGGCGGCGTCGGCGTGATTTCGGTTTGCGCCAACATCGCCCCCGCCAAATGCGCCGCCATGCAAAAGGCGACGCTGGACGGTGACTTTGACACGGCAGAAAAGCTGCTGGCTGAATTGCTGCCGCTCATGCAGGCACTGTTTTGCGAAACCAGCCCGTCACCCGCCAAATATGCGATGGCGCGGCTGGGCAAATGCGCCGAAGATATTCGCCTGCCGCTCTTGCCCGCCAGCCCGACGGCGCGTGCGCGCATTGATGCGGCGCTTGATGCTTTAGGGCTTTAGTCATGTCTGCCAAAAGCGGTGGCCGCAAGAAATCGGAGGCGGGCGACGGCATTATCACCGAAAACCGCCGCGCGCGCCGCGACTTTGAAATCACCGAAACTTTTGAAGCGGGGCTGATGCTGCAAGGCACAGAGGTTAAATCGCTGCGTCTGGGCAAGGCCAATCTGGCGCACAGCTTCGCCACGGTGCGAGATGGTGAGGGCTTTTTGATGAATCCCGATATTCCCGAATATGTCGCCGGTAATCGCCACAACCATAAGGCGACGCAGCCGCGCAAGCTGCTGCTGCATCGGCGCGAGCTTGATAAGCTGATGGCGGCGGTGCAGCGCGAGGGCATGACGATTGTGCCGCTCAAGCTCTATTTCAACGCGCATGGCAAAGCCAAACTGCTGCTCGGCCTTGCCAAAGGGCGCAAAAAATCTGACAAACGCGATGTCGAGAAAAAACGCGATTGGGAACGGCAAAAAGCGCGGCTTTTAAAGTAGCACCTCGCGCACTTGGGCGAACACTGCTTCAAACATCTCCGTCGTCAAACGTCCTGTATTGGTGTTATAGCGCGAGCAGTGATAGCTGCTGATGAGGGTGAAGGCGGCATCGCCCGCTGCCAAATCATATTGCGTGGCGTGACCGAAGGGCACGTCCTTCAGCTTCACCGGCTCGCTGCCTATTTTATTGCCCATTTCATTAGCCGTTCGCACCACGCTGTCATGCGAGATTTTACCCAGCGACAACACCACTTTGAGGCGCGGCAGTGAGGCCAATCGCGCCGCCAAAAACGGGCGGCATTTGGTAATTTCGGCACCGACCGGTTTGTTTTGCGGCGGCACACAGCGCACCGCATTGGTAATCATCGCATTATTGAGCGTCAGCCCGTCATCGGCGTGTTTGGCGTAAGTGCCTTTGCAAAAGCCGAATTTATCCAGCGTCGCATAAAGTAAATCGCCGGCCCAGTCGCCGGTGAAGGGGCGACCGGTGCGGTTGGCTCCCGTCACACCGGGCGCGAGGCCGGCAATCAGCAATTCGGCTTGCGGGTCCCCAAAGCACGGCACGGGGGCGTTAAACCAGTCGGGCTGCTCGGCGCGGTTGGCATCGCGATAGTCGGCCAAGCGCGGGCATAGGCGGCAATCTTTTTCGGGCAGGGCGGACAATGGGGGTGGGGTCATGCCGCATGATAGGCGGTTTGCCCCGTTTCTTAAAGTCTTGTAGGTAAGGCGCATGATTTATCTCGCTTTGGGCAGCAATCTTTCCGGCGCATTTGCCAATTCGGCGCAGCTTATCGGCGCGGCGATTGATAATTTGCCGCTATGCGGGGCGCATGAGGTGGCGCGCGCGCCGCTTTATCGCTCGGCGGCTATCGGGCCGATGGGCGACGGGCAGGCGCAGGGCGATTACATCAACACGGTGGTGGCGGTGCGCAGTGTTGCGCCCGCCATCGGCCTGTTGCAGCGTTTGCATGTGCTGGAAATGGCGTTTGGGCGCGAACGGCGCGAGACGTGGGGGCCGCGCACTCTGGATATTGATATTTTGAGCTATCACGATGAAATTCACGCGCATGGCGCGCAAATTCCGCATCCGCGCCTTAGCGGGCGGGCGTTTGTGCTGTATCCGCTGCGCGACATCGCCCCCGGCTGGCGACACCCGATAAGCGGGGTGGGGGTGAGCGCGCTTATCAAGCGCTTGCCCGCTGATGCTCGTTTGGGCACTGAAAAACTTCAGCCGACACTTAATTCTCTTGAAAATTGAACAATTTACTTGCGATTTTGATTTATCAGGCCTAAACAAAACGAAGACAAAACATGAATGGAGAGCCGCATGGCCCGTGTGACCGTTGAAGATTGCGTTGATAAGGTAACCAATCGTTTTGAGCTGGTGCTGATTGCATCGCACCGTGCGCGCGGCATGTCCGCCGGTGCGGAATTGCTGGTTGAGCGCGACAATGACAAAAACCCTGTTGTTGCCCTGCGCGAGATTGCCGATAAAAAACTGGTGCCGGCTGATGTGCGCGAAGACCTTGTCGGCTCGCTGCAAAAACAGGTTGATGTTGATGAGCCGGAAGAAGAAGTGCTGCTGACACCGCTGGCTGCACCGTCGGCTGATGGGGTAGAAGCGCCCGCCGGTGATGAGATGGTTGAAATGAGCGAAGATGACATTCTCGCCGCCTTGCAATCGCTGGAAAACGCCGGACCGAAAGATCGCGGTGATGGTCGCGACGACTAGGCGACCCGACATATTCATTCCCCGGCGCGCGGAAGGCCTTTTGCCATGATGCGCCAATACGAACTTGTTGACCGCGTTGTTTCTTATGAGCCTTTGGCAAATGAGGAATTGCTCAACCGCGCCTATGTGTATGCCACGCAAAAGCACGGCGACCAAAAGCGCGCCTCGGGCGACCCGTATTTCTCGCATCCGGTTGAAGTCGCAGGCATTTTAACCGAACTGCGTCTCGACACGGCCAGCATCGCCACCGCATTGCTGCACGACACGATTG
>JAKMCZ010000125.1 GCA_022428185.1 Alphaproteobacteria bacterium
GTCGTGCAGATCCTCCACCAAGAAATGGCTGCCACCGGATAAAATGACCGGTTCTCTTTGCGCCGCGGCCGGAATAAAGGGGCGCACGCTTTGATGTCCGTTCGGCGCGACAATATCCTTGTCGGAATAAAGACAAAGAAACGGCTTGTCGAAAGCCGCCAATTTTTGCCGCGCCTTGAAATTATCCACCAGCATGGGATTGTCATAACGGGTCGGCAACATTTGCGTGAATTGGCGATTGCCGGTCAAATAGCGAAAGCTCGGATAGGGGGCCGCGTAACCGGCTATGACGTTTTTCGATAATGTCGTGGTGCAAATATGGGCCAGCATTTTCCAATGACGCCAAAACGGGTTGACGCGCACATAAAGCTGAAACTTACGCAAAAGCCCTGAGCCGGGCATCGCCATATCATAAATCTCTTGCGCCGGATCGCGCACCGGCAGGCCGGTATTGGAAAAGGTGATACTGGCGAGGCGGTCTTGATTGTCGGCGGCGACACGCAAGCCGATAATGCCGCCCCAATCATGCAGCACGAGATGGACATTTTTTAAATTCAGTCTGCCGAATAAGGCCTCGCGCACCCATGCTTCGTGTCGGGCGATTGTGTAATCGCGCATGCTGGTCGGCTTATCCGAGCGCCCCATGCCGATGAGGTCAATGGCAATGGCGCGATATCCGGCTTGGCCGAGGGCGCGAACGACTTTGCGCCACATAAAAGACCATGTCGGATTGCCGTGTATCATGAAAACGGGCTGACCGTCGGCCGGTCCGTATTCGACATAATGCATGTCCAATTTACCGCCTTCATGATCATCCAGTGTCACAAAATGGGGCGCGAAATCATAGTCCGGCAAATTGTCGAAACAGTGATCCGGTGTTTTGCGTATCTTCATGGTCGGTTATCTGAGCTTTCGGATTAAATGGGTCTTACGGGACGGCATTCCGCCAAAACATTGGCGCGGCAAGACATAAGGGTTCGGCCTATCTTGTCTCAATCTCGTTTTGGGCGAAAAACCCGCTTATCAATTCGGTCAGAATATCCTTGCTTTCTCGAACCCCCAATTTTTGGTGATGGCGCAAGCGATGCCACATCTCGAAAGAGGTGAGCCCATCCAGCCCATCAATGATTACGGGCGGATGCGCCTCAAGCTCTGGGAACCAGCTCAATTTTAAAGCGCGCAATTCATTCAGGTCGCGCGCATAGCTTTGGCGCAGTGTCGGCGACCGCCATAATTGCGCCTGCGTTGACAGGATAATATTGTTCAAACGTTCATAGGCTTCCGCCTGACTGTCCAAAAAACCCTCAATGCGTTGCGCGATATGCCCATGGCCTTCGCCGAGCAGAAAAAGCGACATGAAATTGTCGCGCGCATGGGCTTCGACGGCGGCAAAAAGGGTTTCCATATCGTCAAAATGACGGAAAAAAGAGCGCAGTCCGACGCCCGCCTTATCGGCGATTTGCTTGGCGGTCGGCACCAATAGGCCTTGGTCGATAAGCTCCAATGAGGCTTTGATAAGCGCCTCACGCGAGCGCGCACTTCTTTGCCGACGACCGTCAATCACGGCCAATTGAGGGTTTTCTGTCATTAAGACCTCCATCACCTAGTTCGGCCAATAAATATATTCATCGTCCAAACTCAGACTATCGGCCGGTGTTTTGTCAATCCAGATGGGTATGGACAGGCGCGACGGCCACATCGGGTCGGCCTGTTGTTGATTGTGCGCGTCCAGCATGGCCACTAACTGGTCAACCTTAGCCGGATACTGCGCACTCACCTCGTTTTGCTCCAGCGGGTCTTTGGTCATATTAAACAGACGGATTTTTTCCGGGTCCATGCTGCGCTGCAATTTCCAGCCGCCCGACATGATGGCTTGATAATGGCCCTCGCGCCAAACCAGCGTCTCGTGCGGGCGTCCGGCTTTGCGACCGGTGAGATAGGGTAGCAGATTGACCCCGTCCATCAGTTCGGCTTGCGGCGTCAGGCCGGCCGCGCCAAGGGCGGTCGGCATAATATCGAGATGCGAGACGGCGTGCGGATAGGTATTACCCGACGGCAATCCTTGCGGCCAGCGCATGAT
>JAKMCZ010000160.1 GCA_022428185.1 Alphaproteobacteria bacterium
ACCGTTTATACGGGCGATATTTTATTTATCGGCGGTCATCCGATTATCTGGGACGGGCCGGTGCAAAACTGGATTGACGCATGCGACCGCATCATTGCGATGGATGTTGAAACCATTATTCCGGGTCACGGCCCCATCACCACCAAAAACGGGGTTGAGGAAGTGCGCCATTATTTGGTGACCATGCGCAACGAGGCGCGCGCGCGCTATGAAGCGGGTATGAGCTATAAAGAAGCGGCGTTTGATATCGCGCTGGGCGTGTTTGACGATTGGGGCGACCGCGAGCGTATTGTGGTCAATTGCGCCACCATGTTCCACGAATTTGGGTCGCAAGACCGCCCCGAAATTACCGAACTGTTTGGCGGCATGGCTGAATATGCCAAAGCGCGCCCGCAAACCAAACAAAGCTGACATAGCTGCATGAGGGAGCTTGATGCCACCGGTCTGACCTGTCCGATGCCGGTCTTGCGTCTGCAAAAAGCCTTGCGCGAGTTAAAGTCCGGCGCGCGGCTTCGACTTTTAGCCAGCGACCCGATGGCGGCGATTGATGTGCCGCATTTTCTCAATGAACACGGTCACAAGTTGACCGCCAGCCACCAGAAAAGCGGTGCCGGCGATATGCAGATTTTTACCTTTGAGATTGAAAAAGGCTGAGCGGCGAATAGCAAAGCTTAAGACCGGAACTTAAGACCAGAGCGCTTTGACCTCATCAGTAAAGCCAACGCTCACTTGCTCCTCCAGCTCAATGACCGGTCGCTTGATAAGCGTCGGATTGGCGACCATCAGCGCAATCAGATGCGCTGCATCTTCATTGGCTTTATCGGCGTCGGGGAGCTTGCGCCAGCTTGTGCCGCGCTTGTTCAATAATTTTTCCATTGGCTGCACCGCCAGCCAGCGCCGCACCATTGCCTCGGTCAATCCGTCTTTACGAAAATCGTGAAAGGTAAACGCACAGCCCTGCTCGCTCAGCCAGCTTCGTGCCTTTTTAACCGTGTCACAATTAGATATGCCGTAAACGGTAAGCGTCATAATTGCTCAGCCGACTTTACTCGGCAGCCAAATATCCGGCGGTTTGCAAATCCGGTGTCGCATCGACAATCGAACGATAGCGGGTCGGCGTTTTAATGCCCAATTCTGCGCGCACCTCGTCGAGCGGAAGCGTCAAAAGGCGCTCCCAATCAGCCCCCGGCAAGCCTTTGGCGACACGACCGAGACGAAAGCCTTCCAAAATCGCACGGCCAATGCCCAGACCCGGTGCTTCTTTGCGCGAAACCAAATAGCCAAAAAGAATAATCACCAAAATACCGGGATTGCCGAGCTGTCGCCATGTGACGGCCAGCAAGCACAATTCGCCCAGCCCGTCGCGGCCATAGCCGGTTGAGACATGCCACAAATCATGCGCGTCGCGTTGACGCTCGTGATATTTAATTTGCGCGGCGCTCATTTCACGCTCTTCCTCGCGCCCTTCAACCGATGCATCGGTCAGCCCGTCCGCCGAGATTTGTTCAACCTCAGTGAAGCGCGCATAAGTGCGTCCCAATGAACCTTGCGGCAGGCTTTCCAGCCATTGACGATCCTTCAAATACTCGACCAGCGGTTTTTTTGCCGCCAAAATTTTATCTGCATAGGGGGTTTTTTTAAACCGCTTGAACGCGCGCAGGCCGGAATTACCCGACAGCGCTTCCAAAATGATGAAAACCTGCTTGGTGTCTTCCTTATCGGCAATCAGTTGCCTGATGGCACCGCGAATTTTGGCAATCTTTCCCATCGGGAATCTCCTTAACTCGAATTGCCCAATATTAGTCCCAATCCGGCTCAAAAATACAGTTTTTTCTCAGTCTTTTTTTTTAGCCACGATGTCGCATGCAGGGCTTGAACCGCCAAGCAACGCGATTTATCTTAGCGGTGTAAGTGTTGGGAGTGTGTTTTGTCTAAGGGCTTTAGCCTGATAGAGTTGATGGTCACCGTCGCCATTATCGGCATTTTGGGGGCGGTCGGCGTTGTCGGCTATCAATCCTATGTCGATGCCGTAAAGGCCGACGCATCGGTCGGCAATGGCGATACAATTTCGCGTGCGCTCGACACTGATTTTATCTCCATCACCAATGATTTGGGCGGTCCGTCTTCGATTACCCAAGGCAGCGTTTCCAGAGCGACGCGCTGTTACGACTATATCGAGCAAATTGTCGGCGGGTTGAACAATGGCACGATGAAAAACGCCTATGCCAATGTTCAAGAACTAGCCATTAATATGCATAACAGCGCCAATCAGCCATCCAATCGTGCCGAGCTTAATTTCGGGCAAATCGGCTTTATGTGCTCAGACCCATGCGTGACGGTCGATTCATCGAATTTTTACATGAAGCATTGCGTTTGCGTGCAATCGGGAACCGCTGATGAGACAGGCGCAGGGTGCCAGTCGCCAATCTTTAACAGCGCCGCCTATATTGGCGCCGCCAGATCAGTTACCAATGCGTCCAGCGTTGCCATGACGGTAAAAATGCCGTGCCTGTTGAACGACGCCGATGATGTAAACCAAGGCTGCGATAGCGTCGCCTCTACGGCACAATATATTTGCCCCACGCCGGCCGTCATTTCCGGCCCCATTGCCACCGAATGTTCCAATTAGAGAAATGAGATAAGTATGTCAGACCAAACAAAAAACCGCCTTGTCGGATTTCTAAAACGCCGCACCAAAGCCTTTTGGCTGGCCGCTTTAGGTGTTCTCATCTCTTTGCCACTTTCGGCTGATTATGTGACTTATGAACGCGGCACGGGTGGTGGTGGCAGCGGCACACATGTCAATAATCTCAATGAAGATGCGCAAACCGTTGGCTATCCGACCGATGCGCTGCGCGATGCCGCCATCGCTTTGGGATATGGCAATAACACCACCGACGCAGATATTTTTATGGCCGCGCGCGGCAATAGCAGCAGCGACTATCCGACCCCGCACGCGCTGACCACGACCAATGGCGACACGATTGCCGCCAATCAATATGAAGAAGATTGCGATTATTATATTTTGGTCACGGCCGGAGCGAATG
>JAKMCZ010000176.1 GCA_022428185.1 Alphaproteobacteria bacterium
GCAAAGCCAAAACCGGTTTCCACACTGCCGGAGCTTAAAAGATCGGCTGAAATGCTGGTGTTTATATTGCCGATAATTTGCGCTTGCGCGCTCGGCGAAACAAGTGTGCCCAAAAAAGCTAAAACGATTAATCTGTTCATGACGCTCACGACTCGCTTTCGAACCCGTCTAAACCCGGAGCTGTAGCATAATCCGGTGGCTATATAAATCGTTGAAAATCGCTGCCGATCAGAGTCGATGCTTGAGTGTCGGCGAAAAGCTTGTTAGCGTTTTCCATCTTTTCCCTACATCAGAGCTGCTTGTGCCCAGACCGTTTTCATTTTTACTACCGCTTTTATCGATTTTCCCCATGCCGGCCCTTGCGCAATCTTTTGATGAACAAATAAATCAACTGATGCAGCCGCTGACCGATGTTTTGTCGGCCTTTATTTTTTATTCAGTGCCGATGGCCGGAGCCGACGTGCCGCTGATTGTTTTATGGCTAGTCATTGCGGCTTTCTTTTTCACTTTTTATCTCGGTTTCATCAATCTGCGCGGGTTTTCTTTTGCGGTCAGTGTTGTGCGCGGGGCGCTGCGCAACGACAAGCATGATGGCGAGATAAGCCATTTTCAGGCGCTGACTGCTGCCATGTCGGGCACAATCGGGGTCGGCAATCTGGCCGGTGTCGCCATTACCGTCTCTCTGGGCGGGCCGGGGGCCATATTTTGGCTGATTGTTGCCGGTCTGGTCGGCATGACGACAAAATTTGTTGAATGCACATTGGGTGTCAAATACCGCACCATCAATCCCGACGGCACGGTGTCGGGCGGGCCAATGTATTATTTGCGCGATGGACTGGCCGAGAAAGGCTATGTGCGTCTCGGTAAATATCTCGGCGCATTTTTTGCCGTCAGCATCATTATAGGCTGTTTAGGGGCGGGCAATATGTTCCAGTCCAATCAGGCTTATGTGCAATTACTGCAAGTTTCAGGCGGCGAAGACAGCCCGCTTGTCGGTTATGGCTGGCTGGTCGGTATTTGCATGGCGGTTATGGTCGGGTTGATTATTGTCGGCGGTATCAAGTCGATTGCCAATATCACCGTGCGGCTGGTGCCGTTTATGGTGGTGATTTATGTCGGCATGGCCTTACTGGTTTTGCTGCTCAATTTCACCGCCATTCCTGCGGCCTTTGCGCTGATTTTCAAATCGGCATTTACGATGGAGGGCGTGTCGGGCGGCTTTATCGGCATTATGATTTTGGGCTTTCAGCGCGCCGCCTTTTCCAATGAGGCAGGGCTGGGGTCTGCTGCGATTGCTCATTCAGCGGTGCAAACAGACGAGCCGTTGAGCGAGGGCTTTGTTGGTCTGTTGGAGCCGTTTATCGATACGGTGGTGATATGCACGATGACCGGTCTGGTATTGGTCATCACCATGTCGCCCGAAGCGTTGATGGGCAGCGGCATGTCGGGCATTGAGCTGACCTCTTCGGCGTTTCAAGAAAACATTTCATGGGCGCCGGTGCCGTTGGCCTTTGTCGCGATGATTTTCGCGTTTTCGACCATGCTGGCTTGGGCTTATTACGGAATTAAGGGTTGGACCTATTTGCTGGGTGAAGGCAAGAATAAGGAAAAAGTCTTTGGGCTGATTTTCTGCCTATTCATCGTTATCGGCGCGTCGATTAAATTGGATACGGTGTTGGAATTTGCCGATGCGATGATTTTCATCATGGCGATTCCCAATCTTATCGGGCTGTATATTCTGGCCCCCGATGTCAAAAAAGACCTCGACGCCTATATGAAGACGCTGGCCGCCAAAGCATCATAATATTTGCCCTGATTGGCGAACTCCCCTAAGGCTTTGTTTATGAATTGGTTTTTTCTGCGTTTGGTCGTGCTTGCGCCGCTATTTGCGGGGTCGTTCCCGGCTTTTGCCGCTGAATGGACATCTGAGCCTCCGGAAGTGATGGCGGGCGGCGAAATCATCAGCCAATATTATCATCTGTTTTCCAAAACCACCCCGCCGCATCGCGTTTGGGTTAAATATAAAGACCAGATTTATCTGTGCCAGGGTGAGACCGTTAGCTTTCAGTGCCAAGTCACTGAAACCGCTTCCAGCCAAACAGCCGACCAATAGTCGCGATTTGTCGCTTTTTGCTTTTTCCGCTAGTTTGCCGCCATGTCTGATAAAGAACTCATTTTCCCCGACATGCCCGGCATTGATATGACCGTGGTGCAGCAAGACAGCCGCAGCCCGATGGGACAGAATATCGGCATGGTCTATATGGGATTTGGTGACAAACGCATTTTTACCGGACTGAAATGGCATGAAAGCCTGGTCGGCAACTCCGAAACCGGCGTTCTGCATGGCGGCGTGGTGACGGCGCTGATTGACGAAACGGCGGGCGGTGCAACCGTGATGGCGACCGAACATAAATTTTCAGTCGCGACGATTGACCTGCGGGTCGATTATATGCGCCCCGCCGAACCACGACAAAACCTCTATTGCACAGCGTATATTTATCGCCTGACACAGCGTGTTGCTTTTTTCGAAGCGCAAGCATTCCACGACGATGCGTCGCGACCCGTCGCTGTCGGCACTGGTACATTCATGCTGGCTGCCAATGATTCCGTGCCTGATATTTTGGGCAGTCCGTTTGTGGCGCAAGACAATGCGTGATTTGGATTTCATCAATGAAATTTTGGCGATGATGCCCTATGCCAAGAAATTGGGAGTCGAAGCCACGCTTGGCGATAGCGGCGGGCTGATATGCTCGATGGCATTTAATGAAAATCATGTCGGCAATAAGCAGTTGCCCGCTTTGCATGGCGGCAGTCTGGCGAGTTTTTTGGAAATCACCGCGATTTTGGAATTGGCGCGCCAACAAATGGGCTTGCAAGATATTAAAACCATCGAGGCGGGTCGCGCGGCCATGCCGATACCGGTCAATGTGACGGTGCAATATTTACGCAGTGCGCGCGCTTTGCCGTGTCGTGCTGAGGCAAAGGTTTTAAAAGCCGGTCGCCGCACCAGCACGGTATTCTGTCAGGCCTGGCAAGAAGATGCAGACAAGCCGGTCACCTCGCTAACCGGCGTTTTTATCCAGCCGAAAAGCTAAGTCCATTTCCGCTTGCCTCATAGCGTCAAGCTTGTAAGCTTTGGGCAAAAGAGGAGACAGCTATGAGCGAAACCGAATATGTACCGCCAAAAATCTGGGAATGGGACCAAGAAAGCGGCGGACGCTTTGCCAGCATTAACCGCCCGATAGCCGGGGCGACGCATGACAAAGAACTGCCGGTTGGCGAGCACCCAATTCAGCTTTATTCATTGGGCACACCCAATGGGGTGAAAGTAACGGTGATGCTGGAAGAACTTTTGGCGCTGGGGCATAAAGATGCCGAATATGATGCTTGGCTCATCAATATTGGTGAGGGCGACCAGTTCGGTTCGGGTTTTGTCGATGTCAATCCGAACTCTAAAATTCCTGCCATGATGGACAGAAGCGGCAAAGAGCCAATCCGAATTTTTGAAAGCGCATCTATGCTGGTTCATCTAGCCGAGAAATTTGATGCGTTCATGCCCAAAGACGGGCAAGCCCGCGCTGAGGCCTATAGTTGGACATTTTGGTTGATGGGCTCAGCCCCTTATCTCGGCGGCGGCTTTGGTCATTTTTATGCCTATGCGCCGACCAAAATGGAATATCCGATCAATCGGTTTGCTATGGAAGCAAAGCGGCAAATGGACGTTTTGGATCGCCATCTAGCCGACAATGATTATCTGGCAGGCAAGGATTATACGATTGCCGATATGGCGACATGGCCGTGGTATGGGGCGCTGGCCTCAGGCCTGCTTTATGACTCAGCTGAATTTTTGCAAGTGCATGAATATAAAAACGTCAATCGCTGGGCCAAGCAAATTGCTGACCGACCTGCGGTTCAACGTGGTGCGATTGTCAATCGGCCCTGGGGTGACAAAACGGCGATTGAACGTCACAGCGCGGCTGATATTGACGCTGTTTTGGATGCTGACTGATATTAAAAAGCCGGGTGATGAGCCCGGCTTTTCATTTTTCTAAAAGCTATAAGTCAGGCCGACACGGGCAAAAGGCCAAAGTTCAAACTCGTCTAAATCATTGTTGATATCGCGCTCTTCAACCTCAATATCGAGGGCCAATGCACCGCATTGCACAAAGCCCAACTGGCACTCTTGCGTCGATAAATTGGCGCTAATTGAGCCATATTGAATGGCACCGAGGCTGAGGCTTAGCCCCAGACCGCCGCCCACATTGCGCCCAATGCCGAACAGAACATAGGGCGCGGTGTCGTTTTCAAATCCGACCTCACCGCGCAAAAAACCGACCTGATTGCTGGTGTAAGTCTCGTCACCGATTTCGAACTCGCCAGCACTATCGGGACGCATATTGACCGCAATATCCGGCCCGCCCATCACCATGCCGACTTCCATGTTTAGAAATGATAGTGGGAAAAATTGCAAACCGACACGCGGCGCTTCAATCGTCGCTTCTGCAACGAGTGTGTTGCTGTCGCCATCGGTGAATGAATCATCATAGTCAAGCGTGCTATAGCCAACCACCAAATCGAACCAACTATTAAGGTTTCTTGTATATATTGCCTCTAACCCCAACGTGCCGACACCGACGGTAAAGCCGTTACGGCCTTCTGCCGAAGCTGAAAGCGGGGTAACTAAAATGACCAAAGCCAAGAACAAATAACGCATAACTAATCCTCCAAAACGCAAACTAGCATTGCGCGCTTGATAGGCCAATGACCGAATAGTCACAATCGGTTTTTTGTATTGATTGCCAAGTCGGGCCGCGCCCCGTAAATTGGTCGCATTAGTAGAGGTGTTGCGTTATGCCCATTCAATTATTGACCGCTTTGGGCGGTGTATTATTGGTTGCTTTAGTGTTGGCTGTCTGGCTCGTGCGTCGGCGTGTCAGCAGCTACCGTAAAACGGTTTTCGAGCGGGTTGAAACAGCTCATGCCGATGACCGGCTCGGGCAAGTGGTCAGGCAGCGCGAAGACAGTTTTTTGAGCATTGTTTATGGGCTGGCTGCCGCGATGGTGGTGGCCGACGGCCAAGTCGAGCAAAGCGAAATTGATATAGCAGAGAAATTGGGTGCGCGTCTGATTGCCAATTTTGACAATGACGCTTTTTTGAAAGTGGTTAAAGGCCATGCGCAATTGCCGCGCTTCAACGATATGGTCGACGCGGTTGCACCACTTCTGCCGCTAGAAGCAAAAGCTGAAATCTTTGATTATCTGCAAGCCATTGCGACATCAGACGGGCAAATCTCGCCTGATGAGCGCCATTATATTCACCATGTCGAGGTTAAATTCGGTCTCGACAAATTGGATAGCTAGGCTCTACCGCTCGGCTCTATTGGCCTTTTTGCGGTTTGATGAGGTATTTCTCACCGGTTTTCTTAGGCATATAGCGGGCAATATTTTCCGGGTCAATGGCCTCAGACAAAGTCAGCTCGTCGGTAATATGACTGGCGAAAGTGGTCTTAATCTCATCCGCCACGCGGGTTTGCATTTCAGCCAATTTCTCAAGTCCGGCTTTTTGCAAAAACGGCGTCAGCAACCAACCACCAAGCCCCCAATGCATGCCATAGCTCTGTCCCAACGTCACCGCGCCTTGCGCCAAACGGCCATAAATATAGACCTGCTTGTGCTGGTCAGAGCCATAAGTATTGAGACCCGATGCATTGCGACTGAGTGCGCGTTCCATTGACGATAAAAGCGTATCGGCCATATCGCCGGCGCCGATTGCATCAAAGCCCAAAGTGGCCTCAGTGTCGGCCATTGCATCGACCAATTGCGCGTTGAAATCATCAGCCGTGGAATCGACAATATATTTGGCACCCAAATCCTTCAGGATTTTCGCCTGTTCGTCAGACCGAATGACACAAATAATGTCGATGCCTTCTTGCTGGCACAGCTTCAAAACCATCTGGCCTAAATTAGACGCCGCTGCCGTGTGCACCATCGCTTTATGGCCTTCAGCCTTCAAGGTTTCGATAAAGCCAAGCGCGGTTAGCGGATTGACGTAAGAGGAAGCTGCCTCATTGGCGGTGGTGTCGTCTTTATGCGGCAAGCACATGAAAGCCGGAGCTTTGACAAATTGTTGATAGCACTGACCGGTAACCAGCGACACCAGCTTGCCTTCCAAATGCTTGGCATTGGCGCCCGCCGCGATGACGCGGCCCGCTCCCTCATTGCCGACCGGCAAGGTTTGGTCGAGGCGCGCCCGCATGGCATCGACAAATTGCTCAGGCACGGGCGCAATCATTTTTTGCTCATTGCCCTCGGTCACCAGCTTGCCTTTTGAGTAATCGGCAAAGCCCAAAAGCGGGAACATGTCCGACGGGTTAATCGGTGCGGCTTCCATTTCCACAACCACCTCATCATCATTCGGGGTTGGCATGTCGTTTTCAATAATTGACAGAACCAGCTCACCTTTGGCGGTTGCGGTTGATACGATTTGACGGTTTCCACTCATGGTCTTCTCCTATTCAAAGATTTAGGGGCGCATGCCGGTTAGATAAGGCACGGGCGATTGGGTTTGCGTAGACGCAATTGCCAGACGAAGCCAGCTAATTAATTTCGGGCGCGTTTCGCGCGGGTCGATTATTTCATGCACGGACAGGCCTTCGGCGCGGGGGAAGGGCGACTGGCTGGCCGCCAGCATATCTTCCAATTCCTTTTGTCGCGCCGCCGGGTCTTCAGCGGCGGCAATCTCGCGGGCAAAGGCGACGGCGACACCGCCTTCGACAGGCAGCGCACCGCTGGCGGCGCTGGGCCAAGACAGCACATAGCCATCGGGCCCGAAATGCGCTTGCGCGGCAACGCCAAAGGCTTTCAACACTTGCACGCTGGCCCACGGCACACGACTTTGCAACACGGCGGAGATTGCTGCCGTGCCGTGGCGAATAGTACCCGCTTGTTCGCTATCGGGGCCAATCATAAAGCCCGGCTCGTCAACAAAGCTGA
>JAKMCZ010000180.1 GCA_022428185.1 Alphaproteobacteria bacterium
CGCAATGCGCTTGGCGAGCCGGGCGATGGCGGGGTCTTTTCAGATGCGGTTGCCCGTATCAATGCTGACCGTGAGGTGCGTTGTGTCATTTTGACGGGCGCTGGTTCGGCCTTTTCAGCCGGGGGCAATATTAAAGCCATGCAAAAGCGCGAAGGCCCTTTCGGCGGTGCGGGCGCGCATATTGCCGATGGCTATCGGCGCGGTATTCACCAAATTGTCAAAAGCCTTTGGGGGCTGGAAGTACCCGCCATTGCGGCGGTTAACGGTCCCGCTATCGGGCTTGGTAATGATGTGGCGTGTCTGTGCGATATGCGCATTGCATCTGAAAAAGCGATATTCGGCGCAACCTTTTTGAAGGTCGGCCTTATTCCGGGCGATGGCGGGGCGTGGCTGTTGCCGCGCATTATCGGCGGCGCGCGGGCATCTGAACTGCTGTTTACCGGCAAAACCATTTCAGCCGACGAAGCGCTGACCTGGGGGCTTGTGTCGCAAGTGGTTTCTGATGACAAATTGCTCGAAACCGCGCAAGATATGGCTCATCAGGCCGCAGCTCAAAGTGCCGAAGCGTTGCGTTCGGCCAAGCGCTTGATGCGCCATGGGCAAACCGCCGATTTTGCCACGATTATGGAAATGTCGGCTAATGCGCAGGCGTTGATGCATTTGAGTGAAGACCATACGGAAGCCGTGTCGGCCATGCTTGAAAAGCGGTCGGCAGAATATAAGGACAAATAACAGGCAAGGAGACTGACGATGAAAGTTGGATATATGGCGACCTTAAAAGTGGTCGATGGAAAACAGGGTGATTTTGAGGCGGCTTTTGCGGAGATGCAAAAAGCCGTTCAAGCCGATGAGCCGGGCACGCTGCAATATGATTTGATGCAAGACGAATCCAACCCCACCACCTATCGCGTGTTCGAGATTTATGACAGCGAAGATGCGCGCAAAGTGCATGGCCGGTCGGAAGCTTTTGGCGCGGCAGCCGCGCCATTGGGCGGCGGCGTTATGGCGGCGGCACCTGATGTTGTGCCGGTGAAGTTCGTTTCGTAAGGAGTTTATGATGGATTTGAAATATAGTGCTGAAGATGAAGCCTTCCGTCAGGAAGTGCGCGATTTTATCGATGAGGCTTTCACGCCCGATATTCGCCGCGAGAGCGAGCGCTCCAAAAATGGCTATTTGACCAAAGACAGTCATGTGACTTGGCAGAAGCGTCTATATGAAAAAGGTTGGGCCGCGCCCAATTGGCCGGTCGAGCATGGCGGGTCTGACTTTACGCCGACGCAGAAATTTATTTTCACGCAAGAAATGGAAGCTGCCGGTGCGCCGCATACAATCGCTTTTGGCATGACGATGGTCGCGCCGGTGATTATGAAATTTGGCACGGAAGAGCAAAAAGCAAAATACCTGCCCGATATTCTGGCTTCCAATGTTTGGTGGTGTCAGGGTTATTCCGAACCGGGTTCAGGCTCCGACCTCGCATCACTGCAAATGAAAGCCGAAGATAAGGGCGATCATTTTTTGTGCAATGGCACGAAAATTTGGACAACGATGGCGCAACACGCCGATATGATTTTCTGCCTTGTGCGCACCTCGAATGAAGGTAAGCGTCAGCAAGGTATTTCCTTTCTGCTTATCGACATGCACACGCCGGGCGTAACCGTATCGCCATTGGTGACGCTTGACGGTCCGGCGGAAGGCGCGCAGGAAATCAATCAGGTGTTTTTCGAAGATGTGAAAGTGCCGAAGGAAAATCTTGTCGGCAATCTTAATGAAGGCTGGACCTGCGCCAAATATCTACTCGAATTTGAGCGTGGCAATCCATATTCGGGCGGCCTGTATCGCAGCCTTGAAAAGGTCAAAAAACTGGCTGCCGATGTGCAGTCGGACGGCCAGCCTTTGCTGGATAATGATGATTTCGCTTCGAAAATGGCTGATCTCGAGCGTCAGATTATGGTGCTTGAAGCAACCGAATTGCGCATATTCTCAGACGTTAGCGCCGGTCAGAATATCGGCCCTGGATCGTCGTCCATGTTGAAGACGCGCGGCTCTGAATTGCAGCAAGAATTGTCGCAATTGGGTATGGAAGCGGTCGGTCAATATGGCCTGCCATTTGTTGAAGATACGCTTGCCTCAAATAATGAGAGCGATATTGGCATGGCGGGCGTCGCACCGGTCACGCCGCGTTATTTCAACTATCGCAAGACGTCGATTTATGCCGGTTCGAATGAAATTCAGCGTGGTATTATCTCAAAAGCGGTTCTTGGACTGTAAAAACAGGCTTCAAGAACAAATATAAGAAATCTGAAAGGGCGTCCGCTGGGGCGCCCTTTTTTATGATGCTCACATCAGCAGACGGGTGAGCAGCATCAGCGCGAACACGGCAAGGAATATGCCTGCCGCCGCGCCGGTGGACGCAATGCCCGACACCAAACCGCTGGCGCGACTTGCATCTTCGCTGAGGCGCAAGATAGCCATAATTGCTTTTTGCGTGGCTGCCACAGCGCGAAACCAAAGTGCCAGCACCGGCATGGCCAGTCCTTTAACGACACGCGGCATGGCGCGGCGCAAAAACCAATCGGTGTTCAGCACGGTTGAGTCAATTTCCGGCGTGTAAAGACCGCGCACAATCAGGAAGACGAAAGCCAACACGGCAAATAAGAGAAGTTGCAATTCACCCAGCACATGCCCGCTCTCCCAAACATCATATGTCACCTGATAAGGTAGGAGCGCGTAAAGCGGCTCGGGGAAAATGCCAATCATCACGCATAAGGCGGCGGCAATGCCCATCGCAATCAGCATGTTGAGCGGTGCTTCTTTGACCTTAAATTTCCGGTCATGTCCGAAAAAGGCGAAATAAGGGATTTTAATGCCTGAATGTTCCAGCACACCGGCAGAAGCGAAAATCAATGCCAGCCAGACAAGGAAATAACCCTCTTTGGCTGCCGCGCCAATGGTTAGCGATTTGGTGACGAAACCTGAAAATAGCGGGAAACTGGAAATCGACACAGCTCCGATAATGCAGAAAATGGCGGTTAACGGCATTTGTTTCCAAAGCCCGCCCAGTTCGCTGGCTTTGGCCGTGCCGGTGCGATAGAGAACCGCGCCCATGCTCATAAACAAGAGCGACTTGTAAATAATATGCGCGAAGGCATGCGCGACCGTGCCATTCAGCGCAAGCTCCGTGCCGACCCCGATACCGACGACCATAAAGCCGAGCTGATTGTTGAGCGAAAAGGCCAGCACGCGACGTAAATCATTTTCAATGACGGCGAAGAAAACTGGAAACAGCGTCATCACTGCGCCGATCCAAATAAGCGGTGTGAAGCCGGCAAAGCACAAGGCGAGCATGTAAATCGACAATTTTGTTGTGAAGGCTGACAAAACCACTGTGCCGGTAACCGAAGCTTCGGGATAAGCGTCTTGCAGCCAGCCATTGAGAAAGGGGAAGGCCGCTTTAATGCCAAAGGCCAGCAAAATGCAAAACCCTGCCGGGCTTGTGGCATCCAATCCGGTAATCGAGAAATCGCCGCCAGTGCGCCACAGCAGCACGGCGCCGATAAGCAAAATAACGCCTGAGGCAACTTGCATCAGCAAATAGCGCATGGCCGCGCCCATTGAGCGCGCCGTGTGTCCGGCCAAAATCAGGAAGACCGAGGTAAAGGCGGTCAATTCCCAATAAATAAACAAGGTCAAGAAGTCACCGGCAAACAAGGCCGCTATCGCCGCACCGGCATAAGCCAAGCCAGCCGTGGCGGTGATTTTGACATCTTCGTGCATGGCGTAAATTACATTCAACGCGGCGGCGATATGAAAGACGAGGGCGAACGGTCGGGTTATGGCCTCGGCGCGCACCAATATGAGGTCTAACCCGGCCATGCTTGTGGTCATGTGAACACCGGTGTCGATTTGCCATACCGACCACCCCGAAAAAGCAATCAGGGCGAGCATGTAATAATTACGCACGAACACCGGAAGCAATGGCACAGCCAGCGCGCCGATAATCAGCATCATGCCCGGAATGGCAAATAACGTATCAATCATTGTCATCTGCCTCGTAATAATCGGGCGCGCGCATGACCAGCTTTCTCAGCAACACGCCGCCGCCGACGACAATGCAAAAAGCCAAAAAGCCGAACAGGGCAAAGAAAAGCGGCGTGGCTTCCAAAGCAAAATAGGCATGGCGATGAATGATGAACTCGGCGACCAGCAATAAAGCACAGGCGACCAAGAGCGCGCTGATAAAGCGGCGACCGGCGGGAGAAATATCGGGCTTATCACTCATATCAACCTCCAAAATCCGCAATGAATATATCGACGGTGAAAAACATCGCCAGAGACATAAGCGCGGTCAGGCATAGCGGCAGCAGCATGGCGACGGGCGCTTCTTGCACTGCCGGGCTTTTCAGGCCGTGGGTTGGTGCGGCGAAAAAGCCGCGAATGACCAACTCGCCCAAATAAACCAGATTGAGTAGCGACGATATCATTAGCACAGCCAGCACCGCCAAATGTCCATTGTCCAAAGCCCCGCCCATCAGCATGACTTTTGACCATGCACCGGCCAAAGGCGGCACGCCGATAATCGATAAAGCACCCAGCGCAAAAGCGGTGAAGGTGACGGGCATAACGCGCCCCAAGCCGTTCATGTCTTTAATGTCGGTCAAATGATGGGCGACATAAATTGCACCGGCGCAAAAGAACAGCGTGATTTTACCCGCCGCATGTGCCGCGATATGCAGCGCGCCGCCGCTGGCTGCCAATGATGTGGCTAATGCCGCCGCCAACACAATATAGCCAAGCTGGCTAACGGTTGAATAAGCCAATCGCGCTTTCAGATTGGTTTTGCTCATGGCGACGATGGAAGCGGCAAGGATTGAGAAACTGGCAACCCAAACCAGCCAGTCGCTGCTATTGGTTTCGCGCAAAAAGTCGATGCCGAAAATATAAATTGCCACTTTCAACACGGTAAAGACACCGGCTTTCACCACCGCTACCGCATGCAATAGCGCACTGACCGGTGTCGGTGCGACCATCGCGGCGGGCAACCAACGATGCAGTGGCATGAGGGCGGCCTTGCCGATGCCGAAGGCAAATAAGGCGAGCAGAAAGGGGACATAAAACGGGTCGATTTTACCCGCCAAAACACCACCCTTGGTGAAGGTCAGCGTGTCGGCCATCACCCAGACACCGATAACGCCGAACAGCAATAAGATGACCGAACTGGCGACCAGAATACCGAGATAGACACGGCCCGCGCGCATCGCTTCGGGCGTGCCCTTATGCGTCACCAAAGGATAGGTGGAGAAGGTGAGAATTTCATAAAACACGAACAAGGTCAGCAAATTGCCTGACAGCGCAATCGCCATCGCTGCATGAATGGCAATGGCGTAGAAAAACATGAAGCGCGTATGATTGGCTTCGCCCGCACCGCGCATATAGCCGATGGTGTAAAGCGTTGCTAACGGCCACAGCACACCGGCAACAAGGGCGAATAATTTGCCTAAAGGCTCAGTGGTGAAACTGATATCCAGTCCTGCTGCCAGAGTAAGAATTGTCACATGGTCGCCATCGGGGCGTCCGAAAAGCGCAATCGCACAAGCCGCCGTCACCAAGCCGATAAGCACAGCTTGCCCATCGCGCAAGTTGGGCTGGTGGCGCAGCAATAATGTCAAAGCCGAGGCCAGAAGCGGCAAACCCAAAAGCGCAAATATTAGCGTCTCACCGACCATTATCGCGCCCCTCCGATAAACACACCGGCCGCCGCATAGGCTGCATCAACCAAAGGCGACGCGAAAATGCCAAAGCCGATTGTGGCTAATACCATGAGCCATGCGGGGACATAATGCACCGGCGTTTCCACCAATTGCGGCGCGCCTTTGGGACGCTCTTTCAACCAAGCTGCTTCGATGATTTTCCAAACATAAGCCAGAGCCAAAGCCGAACTGATAAAGGTGAGCCCTGCGAGCAACCAGAAATCTTGTTCAAGAAGCGCGCGCACCAGATACAGCTTGGAGATAAAGCCCGCCGTCAGTGGCACGCCGATAAGCGCCAAGCCGCCAACCAGAATGGCGGTCATGGTGAGCGGAATTTGCCGCCCCGCGCCCTCAATCGTGCCCATGCTGGCGCGTCCGACTTGCGCCGCAATCGCGCCGATTGCCAAAAACAGCGCACCCTTCATCAGTGCGTGATTGAACAAATGGATAAAGGCGGCGGCCAGCCCGGTGGCGCTCATCGCACCAATACCGATAGCCATATAGCCTAGCTGGGCAATAGAGGATTGCGCGAATAATTTCTTTAAATCGGTTTCCAATATCGCCGCCAACGTGCCGACAAAAGCACCGGCAATACCCAATGTCAGAACCAATAGGCCAATGGCATCAGCGAGACCCGGAAAATCAATGCCGAACACGCCGAATATCAGGCGGATAAGCACATAGACCGAAACTTTGGTGGCGGTCGCGGCCATCAGCGCCGATACGGCAGACGGTGCGTGCGCATAAGCCGGCACCAACCAAAAATGCAGCGGGAATAATGCCATTTTTAAAAACAGACCAAGCGCAATAAAGGCCAAAGCGGTAAAGGCGGCGCGGGTCGATTCCACCTCTGCCAAGCGCTCAGACAAATCCATCAGATTGAGCGTGCCGGTGAGCATGTAAAGCAGACCCAAGCCGATAACGTAAAATGTTGCGCCAACTGTGCCGAGAATAAGATAGTTGAAGGCGGCGGGTAGGGCGCGGCGATCGCGGCCTGCGCCCATTGCCACCAGCGCATAGGCCGAAAGCGAAGAAATTTCGAGGAAGACGAAGATGTTGAACGCATCGCCCGTCGTTACTTGACCCAGCATGCCGGCAATGGTCAGCAACCATGCGGCGTAAAACAGCGCATGGTCGCGCGGGTCAATCTCAGCCTCGACCAAACGCCGCGCAGCCAAAGTAGCGACAAAGGCAATACCCGAGACCACCGGCAAAACAAGGGCGCTGGCTGCGTCGATAACATAAACAATGCCGATCGGGGCAGGCCAGCCGCCCATATCATAAATCAGCGCTTCGCCTGCCATTTGCTGCTGCGCGAACAGAACAATCGAGATTAAAAACGCTGCGCCGGTCAGCAGCAGAGCCAATCCCCAAGCCATATCGCGGCCGCGCAACAGCGCCGCAATGGGCGCGCCAAGCAGCGGTAAAATGACTTGTAAAACGGGTAGGTGCTGCATCATGCGGCGCGCGCCCCCGTATTGGTTTCTTCTTCAGCGTCTTCTTCGGCTTCAATCAGTTTGATTAAATCGTCATCTTCAATCGTGCCATAGCTTTCATAAACCCGAATGATAAGCGCATAGCCGACCGCCGTGGTGGCAACGCCGACAACAATGGCGGTGAGGATAAGCACATGCGGCAGCGGATTGGCGTAAAGTGTTTGCGCTTCGCCGGTCAGAATGGGGGCGGTGCCGTTGGCGACTTTGCCCATCGAGATATACAGCATGAAAACCGAAGTCTGAAAAATCGACAGCCCGACCATTTTCTTGACCATATTACCGCGCGCAATCACGGCATAAAATCCGGTCATCATCAGTGCGATGACCAGAAAATAATTCCAATGGGCGATGAGATTACTCATTTGCGCGCCCTCTTTTTCGTCTGTGCTTTTTCATGTGCCTGCATTTTCGACATCAGGCGAATATGGGTCAGACGACCGGCAAAGGTGAAGAACAGGGCGACCATGACCGATGCGACGGTCAGTCCGACACCGAACTCGACCAGCAAAATACCGATATGTTGTCCGGCTTCAGGTGTTGCGCCCAGCACATCATAATCAAGATAATTTTTGCCGAGCAGCATAGAGGCCGCACCCGTCAGCCCGTAAAGCAGCACGCCGCATGAAATCGCCAGCAGATTAAGACCGGCAGGCCAGACATGCCGTCCGCGATTGAGGCCGAAAATCATTGCGTTCAAAACAAAAGCAGCGGCAAAAATAACCCCCGCTTGAAAGCCGCCGCCCGGTCCGTAATCACCGTGAAACTGCACATAAAGCGCGAATAACATGATGGTCGGAATCATCACTTTGGCGATAACGCGAATGACCGGATCATCTTGCATGGCCACCTCCCGTATCATCTTCATCGTCTTCTTTGCGCCGCGTCCAACCGCCCAGCACCAACAGCACGGCAATGCCGGCGGTGAAAATCACGACTGTTTCGCCCAACGTGTCATAGCCGCGATAGCTTGCCAGCACCGAGGTGACGACATTTGGAATTCCGATATCGTCAGCGCTGCCTTTCAAATATTCGGGCGCGACGTGATTGTGTATCGGCGCGTTGACATCGCCGAAAGCCGGCAAATCAGCAACGGCTACGGCCAGCATGGTCGCGGTCACAAAAGCCAGAAAGGCAGGCACAAGTGCGATGGAATGGGGTTTTTCATTGGCCGGAACCAGCGATAAAGTCGCCAGCGCCAAAATTGTCGAAATGCCTGCGCCGACCGCCGCTTCCGTAAAAGCGACATCAACCGCATCGAGTACGACAAACAATGTGGCGGCGACCAGTGAGAAAGCCCCCGATAACATGACCACGGCAAACAGCCGATGCAGGCGAATAGCTAAAATGGCAATCAGCGTCAGTAATGAAATCAGCGCGGCATTAACGAAGAAACCGGACATTATTTCCGCCCCCCTTTACCGCGCGCCTTGTTTTTGCTTTTGGCGCGCTTGGCTTTTTTCGGTTTTACATTTTCCGGCTCTTCTCCCGAAACACGTACGGCGCGCGCAATCGCATGGGTTGCGGTCGGTCCGGTCATCACGAGAATAAAACCGATAAGCACGAGGCGCACGGTCACCGTCCAGTCGGGCGAAACCATAATTAAGCCAAACAAGATAAGTCCTGCGCCGCCCGTATCGACAATGCCTGTTCCATGCATGCGCTGGTAAACATCGCCCAGCCTGAGCAGCCCCAGAGCGCCGAAGATAACGGCCAGTGACCCGATGATAAGGCTGGTCATGCCAATGGCTTGCATAATGGCGGTGGCGCTCATGCGTCATCTCCATCATCATGCAGCGCATGGTCGCCCAATGAGCCAAAACGGAAAAATTTCAAAATCGCAATCGTCCCGATGAAATTGATCAGCGCATAAACCAACGCAATATCGAGAAATTCGGGGCGCCCGTCGAAAAAGCCATATACCGCAATCAGCATCACTGCGATGGAGCCAATGGTGTTCACCGCCAGCACGCGGTCAAATGATGTCGGGCCAATGGTGGCGCGGATAATTGCCAAAGTGGCGGCAACGCCGAGCGCAATCAGTGTTATGGCAAACACGGTTTCCATCATGCTTGCCCCTTTTTGCCTTCCAGCGAGCTGACTTTTTTGTCCATATCAGGCTCAAGGCAGGCTTCGGCAAATGCATCGGTCAGGCCGTGCACCAAAATGACATTTTTTTGTTCATCGACATCGACAGAGACTGTGCCCGGCGTCAATGTGATGAAATTGGCATGCGTCACCAATCCGGCGACGCTTTTCTGGCTCGCCTTGACGCTGACCATTTGTGGTTTGGCTAAGGCGGGATTGATGATGACCTTCACCACGCCCCAATTGGATTTCAAAATCTCCCAAATCAACCAAAGCGTGATTTTGGGCAGACGAAACAAAATAGCCATTGGCAGGCCTTCGTCATCAAGCACGCCCATGCGCGCGCCAATCAGCGATGCGCCAAGCGCGCTCAAAAACCCGAGCGTTAAAAGCAGTCCGGTATAGTGCCCTGATAATAACAACCACAGAGTGTAAAGGAGGGCAGTGGATATGGCGATTTGGCGCATAAAGACAAAACGGGCGCGAGATGGCCTCGCGCCCGCCCTAAATTACTTACTGGCTTCTTGTATCAATTCGAACATGCGACCGGTCTGTTCGCCACCCTGAAACAGGGCTTTGGCGGCATCGTCAATTTTCGCAATGGTTTCCCAATGCTCAGCCACGTCCTCAGCTGACGGGTTTTCGCCCAAATAAGCGCCTTTGGTCTCGACAATCGCTGCCGAGGTATAGGCTCCGGCACCGGCGCAGATAATCTTGCCGGTCGGTGCGCCTTCAGAGCACATAAAGACCACGGCAGGCGTCACACGCTCAGGGGTCAACATGTCTTCCATTTCGGGCGGCATCAGATTTTCCGTCATGCGCGTCCAAGCAACAGGTGCCAGCGCGTTAATGTGGATATTGTCCTTCTGGCCTTCCAGTTTCAGCGTGTTCATGAAACCGACAACGCCGAGCTTGGCGGCGCCATAATTGGACTGGCCGAAATTGCCGTATAGGCCCGAAGACGAAGACGTCACCACGATGCGACCATAGCCTTGCTCTTTCATGATCGGCCAAACCGCTTTGGTTGGCTTCATTGTGCCGAACAAATGTACATCAACAACAAAGCTAAAATCGCCGATTTCCATTTTGGCGAAGCTTTTATCGCGCAGCACACCGGCATTATTGACCAGCACATCAATGCGGCCATAAGCGTCCATTGCTTGTTTAATCATATTATCAACGCCCGCATCATCGGTAACGCTAGAACCATTGGCGATGGCATGGCCGCCAGCTTCTTTAATTTCTGCAACAACCGCTTCGGCCGCATCGGAAGAACCGCCCGATCCGTCCATTGTGCCGCCCAAATCATTGACCACGACTTTTGCGCCGCGACGGGCAAAATCCAATGCATGGCTTTTGCCAAGACCGCCACCGGCTCCGGTGACGATGACCACTTTATCGGTAAAATCCAAACTCATAATGTAAGTCCTCCAAAGAAAAAATCTGCCCTTTTGTGCATGATGGGGCGGGGTCGGTCAAGCGGCTTTCAGCCTTACGCCATGCGGTGCTTATTGCGCAGCGGCAAGGCCTTCGGCGCTCAGACCGGCACGCTCCGACAATAGCCGATAGGAATGTTTGCGCGCCTCAATATCGGGAATAAGCGTCAGTGCAAAAACCTCGTCAATTTCATATTGCGCCACCACATCGCTCAAGCGCGTCAGCACGTCATCAACCTGACCGGTAAACCCGCGTGTTTCAACTTGCGGTAAAATCGCCTCATCTTGCGGCGTTAACGCCCAGTCTTGGGCCTCCTGCAAGGTTGGGAAACGCCCGCCTTTATTTTGCAAAAGCTGGCTCGCCCAAATATTGCGTGGGCGCGCCAGATAAGCCGCTTCTTCTGCCGTCTCGGCGGCCAAGACAGAGGTTGCCAACATGACTTTTGGTTCGGCGCATTGGCGCGACGGCTTAAAATGGGTGCGATAGGCATCAAGTGCCGTATCCAGATTATCAGGGTTGATGAAATGCGCATAAATATAGGGCAGGCCAAACTGCGCGGCGTGATAAGCGCCATCGCCGCCCGACCCCAACATAAATACTGGCACGGTTTCCGCACCCATAGGTTGCGCATGAATACCCTGATACGGGTGGTCATCGGGAAAGCCACCAGTGTCGCCCGCCAATCCATTGGCGTCTTCCAAGAATTGCAGCAGCATTTCAACTTGCTGGGGAAACACGTCCGGCGGCCAAGCTTTTGGCCCGGGCTGCAAAGCGGCGGCTGTTTTCGGGTCGCCGCCCGGCGCGCGGCCCAGCCCCAAATCAACCCGTCCGCCGCTCAAGCTGGCTAACATTCGAAACTGTTCGGCGACTTTTAGCGGGCTGTAATGCGGCAGCATAATGCCGCCCGAGCCGATGGACATGTTTTTGGTGTGGGCGGCGATATGACCGATGAGGATTTCAGGTGCGGCACCGGCAAAAGCCGATGTGTTGTGGTGCTCAGCCAGCCAAAAGCGTTTATAGCCGAGCGTGTCGAGACATTGCGCCAATTCCACCGTTTCGCGAACCGCTTGCTTGGCGTCGGTATCGGTCACAATGGCCGATTGGTCGAGGGCATTAAGAGCAAAATCAATCATTGCAAAAGCTTAAGCCAAGCGCGGTCAAAAGGCCAGCCAACCAAACATGAGTTAGGCCGCCAGTTTGTGCTTGCGACCGGCGGCAGAGCGGTTAATATCGCTCGCAATTCTGGGAGGAATAGTCAATGTATAAGGAATTACAACAAGTTCGCGCGCAAATGACCTCTGAAGGTCAGTTTGAGGTCAGTGATATTTCGATACGCGGCGAAACCTTGAAAACATTCACCAATGCGCCCGCCTCCTTGCGCGATTTATGGGCGCTGGCATCGCTGCATGGCGACAAGCCTTATCTGATTTACGAAGATGAAAGCTGGAGCTATGCCGAGGCCTATGCTGAGACTGCCTCAATTGCCAATTGGATGCACGCCAATGACATTAAGCAGGGCGACCGTGTCGCACTGGCGTTCCGCAATTATCCCGAATGGCTTTTATGCTACTGGGCGTTGACCTCGATTGGCATTGCCGTTGTCGGCATGAATGCATGGTGGGTCACTGACGAGATGCAATACGGGCTGGAGGACAGCGCGCCGAAAGCGTTCATCGGCGACGATGAACGTCTAGCGCGCGTTTTACCGGTGCGCGGCAAATTCCCCGATTTGAAACTGATCGGCTTGCGTTTAGCCAAACCGATTGATGGGGTCATAGATTATACCGAACTGAAAAATCATGGTGGCGACATGCCCGCCGTTGAGATTGACGGCGATGAGGATGCTTGCATTTTTTATACATCGGGCACCACCGGTCGCCCAAAAGGCGCACAATTGACGCAACGCGGTTGCGTGTTGAACATCGTGAATATCGCCTTTATGGGCGCGGCGTCCAATGCTGCCGAGGCATTAGCCAATGGCGATGAGGTGCCTGAGCCGGACCCCAATGCCCCCGGTCCCATCATGCTGGTTACCACGCCAATGTTTCATGTGACAGCCAATAATTGCGTTTCGCAACCGGCGACGCTGGCCGGCGGCACGTTGATATTCATGTATAAATGGGACGCCGGTGAGGCGCTGAAAATTATCGATAAATATAAGGTGACCAATATGAGCGGCGTGCCGGTCATGTCGCGCGAAATTATCATGCACCCTGATTTTGATAAGTATGACACTTCTTCCCTGGTCACTTTGGGTGGCGGCGGGGCGCAATTGCAGCCCGATTTGGTCGGCAAAATCGACAAGGCGCTGGTAAATGGCAGAGCCAATACCGGCTATGGCATGACCGAAACTTGCGGCATCATCACCTCAGTGGTCGGCGCATTTTTCCTCGACCGCCCTGAAAGCTGTGGCCCGCTTGTGCCGACTTTGGAAGGCAAGGTCATCGACACAGATGGCAATGATTTGCCGCAAGGCGAGACCGGCGAATTATGTGTTAAAGGCGGCAATGTGATTAAAGGCTATCTCAATCGCGAAGAGGCAACGGCTGAAAGTATCCAACAGGGCTGGCTGCGCACGGGCGATATTGCTCGCGTCGATGAAGACGGCTTCGTGTTCATCGTTGACCGCGCCAAAGACATGGTTTTGCGCGGCGGCGAAAACATTTATTG
>JAKMCZ010000217.1 GCA_022428185.1 Alphaproteobacteria bacterium
GCAAAGAAGATGTGATTGCCGACATTACGCGGCGCGCCATGCGCGGTGAATTGGATTTTGAACCGGCACTGAAAGAGCGTGTCGCCATGTTGAAAGGTATGCCTGAAAGCGCGCTGCAAGAGCTTTATGATAATGGCATCAGCCTGATGCCGGGCGCGGCGACGCTGCTGGCGACCTTGCGCAAACATGATGTGTTTTGCGGCCTTGTGTCGGGCGGCTTTGCTTTTTTCGTCTCACGGATTGCCGACAAATTGGCCTTTGATCGGTTTCAAAGCAATGATTTAAACCTGAAGGACAAAATGTTGGACGGCACAATCATCGAGCCGATATTGGGCCGCGCCGCTAAAGCCGAAATTCTCAAAGGCTGGGCCGATGAATTGGGTTTTGTCGAAGACCAGGTGCTGGCGGTCGGTGACGGGTCAAACGACCTCGCCATGCTTGGCATAGCCGGAATGGGGGTCGCCTTTCGCGCCAAGCCTGCGGTAGCTGAGACCGCGCGCTATCGCATCACGCATGGCGACTTGACCGCCTTACTTTATTTGCAGGGCTATCGGCAAGAAGCGTTTGGCTAGCCTTAATCGCTTAACGGAATGGCGATAAAGCGAACGGTTTGCCCTGAGCGAATAAATGCCAGCACCGAATTGCGACCGTTTTGCTTGGCTTTTTTCAGCGCGTCAACCGCCGCCTTGGCCGAACCGACCGCGCGCTGGTCAATCTCAGAAATCACATCACCCGGACGGATACCCGCCTCAAACGCCGCACTGCCACGCTCAACATCGACGATGACAGCACCAATAGCATCTTCGCCAAGCTCAAAGCGTTTGCGATTGTCGCGGCTCAGATTTTGCATCGTCAAACCGATATAGCTTTCATCATCGCTGCTTTGTGGTGTCGGCTGCGACCGGCTTTCAGGCTCTTCTTTCGTGCTGACTTCTTCCAATCGTCCGGTGACGATTTTCAGCTTGCGCGATTTACCGCGCCGAATGACCTCAACTTGAACCGGTTTATCAATCGCCGTTTCGGCGACAATGCGCGGCAAGTCACGCATGGTCGGCACAGGTTTGCCGTCAAAGCGCACGATAACATCGCCGACTTTAAGGCCGCCTTTTTCTGCCGGACCATCGGGTGAAATTTCAGAAACCAGCGCACCACGCGCAGTGCCAAGCGCCAGCCCTTCAGCCAATTCGTCGGTCACTTGCTGGATTCGAACGCCGAGCCAACCACGACGGGTTTCGCCGAAACTTTGCAATTGCGCGGTCACGGTTTTAGCGAGATTGGAAGGAATGGAAAAACCGATACCGACCGACCCGCCCGAAGGGGAAATAATCGCAGAGTTCACACCAATGACTTCGCCGCGCATATTAAATAGCGGCCCGCCCGAATTACCGCGATTAATCGCGGCATCGGTTTGAATGAAACTGTCATAAGGCCCCGCATTAATATCGCGATTTATGGCCGAAATGACACCCGCCGACAAAGAGCCGCCAAGCCCGAACGGATTGCCAATAGCGATAACCCAATCACCAACGCGTGCCTTGTCGCTATCGCCCAGCGGCACATAAGGCAGACGTTTTTTCGAACTGACCTTCAACACTGCCAAATCGGTTTTCGGGTCGCGGCCGATAAGCTCGGCATCAAGCTTGGTGCCGTCAGAAAACGTCACGGTAATTTCGTCGGCTTCCTCAATCACGTGATTATTGGTGATGATGATCCCTTTCGGGTCGATAACAAAACCCGAGCCAAGCGATGATACTTTCTGACTTGGTGACTGACCACCGCGACGCTGATTGAAGAATTCTTCAAAAAAACGGTCAAAGGGCGGCTGTCCCGGTCCACGCGAACCGCGCTGCTCGACTTTTTGCGAGGTCGAAATATTAACCACGGCGGGCGTCAAGCGCTCAGCCAAATCGGCAAAACCATCAGGTGCCGGACGCGCTTTTGCGGGCAGTGCCATCAGCGGCACCATTAACAGAGCAAAAATCAGGAAAGACCGAGCCGGTGAGTGTTCAAACATTGATGAAATTCCTATCCAAGAAACCAGACCAAACCAACGCCAATGCCCAGTGCCACCAGCCCACCATTGCGAAGGGTTGCATCACTGACGGCGTCAATTTGTTTGACCATAGAACGCAAAAATGACGGAAAAAGGGCATAGATTGCGCCCTCAAAAGCCAATACCAGCCCAACGGCCAGAAATAGCTTTTCGAGCATTAGTTTGCTGCCTGCTCCGCTTGTGCATCGGCAACAATTTCCGGACACAGACTTTCGCTCAAAGACTTACCGTCTTTGGTCAACTTATCGACATTGACCCGCACGCCGCGTTTCACTTTGCCGGTTTGGCTTGGTGCCAGCGTGCTATTTGGGTTTTTCAAGAACTGGAAGAACGCACTATCGGGCGACAAAACCATTGTCGTGCCTTCTTCTTCCAATGCCGTTTCATAGGCCTGCATTGACCGGTAAAATGCGAAAAAGTCGGGGTCTTGACCAAATACTTTAGCGAAGACGCGGTTACGACAACCATCGCCCTGACCGCGCGTAATCTCACTATCGCGCGTCGCCTCAGCCAGTAGAACCGTCACTTGCTTGTCGGCTTGCGCGCGAATGGCACGCCCGACTTCTTGACCACGGGCGCGGAACTCAGCCGCTTCCTGCTCGCGCTCGGTCTGCATGCGACGATAAATGGCCTGTGAGTTGGCTTCGGGCAAATCGGCACGGCGGATACGCACATCGATAATCTCAATGCCGAAATCCGCTGCCTGTTGATTGACCAATTGACTGATGCGCTGCATCAATTTTTCGCGCTCATCGCGCACCACGGTTTCAAATTTTTCTTCACCCAGAACCGACCGCATTGACGATGACACAATCGTCGATAGACGCGATTGCGCACGTCGCTCATCACGCAGCGCTTTATAAAATTGCAGCGGATCGGTAATGCGATAGCGCGTAAAAGCATCAACAACCAGACGCTTTTGATCTGACGCAATCAATTCTTCAGCCGGCGTATCGAGGTCGAGTATGCGCTTGTCGATGAAAATGACATTTTGCACAAAGGGCATTTTCAGGTGCAAACCGGGCTCGGTAATCACGCGGCGCGGATCACCGAACTGTAGCACCAGCGCTTGCTGCGTCTGATGCACGGTAAATAGAGCCGCTGAGGCCAAAATTCCCAAAACGGCGACGAGAATGAGAGAAATAACTAGACTTGGACGTTTCATTATTTTGACTCCTGCCTGCGCTGTAATTGGTCGAGCGGCAGATAAGGCACAACGCCCTGTCCATCTTGCTCGATAATGACTTTATTGGTGCGACCCAATACTTTTTCGAGGGTTTCAAGGAACATGCGCTGGCGGGTAACGCCGCGCGCTGTGCGATATTCATCATAAATCGACGCAAAACGCGATGCTTCACCATCTGCTTCCGCTACTGTTTGAGCTAAGTAAGCTTCAGCTTCGCGGCGAATACGCACGGCCTCACCTTGCGCTTCAGGAACAACGCGATTGGCATATTTATTGGCTTCGTTTCGCGCGCGCTCTTGGTCAGCACGTGCGGCTTGCACATCACGAAACGCGTCAATAACGGCGGCAGGCGGGTCAACTTTCTGCATTTTTACCCGCGTAATGGTGATACCGGCACCATATTCATCAAGCGTCTTTTGCATCAGCGCCCTTGTCTGTTCTTCATTGGTTTGGCGCTGCTCGGTCAAAATTGGCTGAATGTCATTCTGCCCGATAATTTCGCGCATGGTGCTTTCAGCCACGGCCTTCACCGTGCCGGTCGGGTTTTGAATATTAAAAAGAAAATCAGGGGCATCGTTAATAACCCAGAAGACAGAGAAATCGACATCGACAATATTTTCATCGCCGGTCAGCATCAGGCTTTCCTCGGGCACATCACGCGATACGGCCGCCGCGCGGCGCTCTGTGCTGGCGCGCATGCCAATATCAACCAGATTTTCAGTCGTCACTTTCGGGGTCACAGCCGTTTCAATCGGCCACGGCAAATGATAATTCAAGCCGGGGCTGGTTTGGGTGTGAAACTTACCGAAACGCAGCACGACACCCTGTTCATCAGCTTGAACGCGGTAAAACCCGCTCAGCGCCCACAGGCTAACAATAACTGCCAAAATAACGGTCAAACCCGCACCACCGCCGGCACCGGGTATCAAACGACTGACGCGTTCTTGCGCCTGCCGGATCATCTCTTCAATATCAGGCTCATTGCCACCGCCACCGGGGCCAGGCCCACGTCGCGGGCCACCGCCGCCGCCATTGCTGCCGCCGCTTCCCCACGGGTTTTGATTCTTTCCGGAATTATTGTCCCAGGGCATCGCCTAACCTCCATTTACCGAGACGCGTTTCATAAGCGCGTATCCATTGTGTCGCAATGTGACACTTGTGCAGAACCAACGCAATCTTCACATTAATTGACAAGCGCATCATATACAGGTCTATGTGGTGAAGATGACAGCGAAATTCAAGCACAAAACAAAGGTTTTTGTTCATGTCCGCTCCGGTTGAGGCCGATATCCTAGATGCATTGGACGCGATTACCGCCAGCGGCGACGCGCAATCGCTGGTTTCGGCTGACCGCGTGCAGGGTTTGGTGGTGCGCGACGGCAATATCGGCTTTTCGCTTGAGGTTGACGGCTTGCCCCCCGACACGCTTGACGGGTTGCAGCAGCAAGCCGAATCCGCCGTGAAAAAGCTATCCGGTGTGGTGTCGGTTACCAGCGTGTTGACCGCGCATCGCAGCCCGCCGGAAAACGAGCCCCACAATAGCGCCAGCACCGAAGTCCCCGCCGTTTTCAAGCATATTAAAACCGTCATCGCCGTTGCATCGGGCAAGGGCGGGGTCGGCAAATCAACCGTCGCGGTTAATCTCGCCGCCGCATTGTCGCGGGCGGGCAATCAAACTGGTTTGCTTGATGCCGATATTTACGGGCCGAGCATGCCGCAACTATTGGGCATTACCGATAAGCCCGATATGTCGGACGAAAAAAAACTCATTCCAATCGAAAGCAACGGTATTCACACCATGTCTATCGGCTATCTGGTCGATAGCACGCAAGCGATGATATGGCGCGGGCCGATGGCGCAAGGTGCGCTGGTTCAAATGCTCGATGATGTTGCATGGCCGCCGCTTGATGTGCTGGTTATCGACCTGCCGCCCGGCACGGGTGATATTCAACTGACAATGGCGCAGCGTATTCCGGTTTCCGGTGCGGTGCTGGTCACCACACCATCTGAACTGGCGCTGGCCGATGTGACCCGCGCCATCGCCATGTTTGAGAAAACCAATGTGCCGGTTCTCGGTCTGATTGAAAACATGGCTTATCTCGATGCGCCTGACGGCACGCGACTTTACCCGTTTGGCGAAGGCGGCGAAGAACTGGCGACGCAAATGAAGCTGGCGCACCTCGCCAGTCTGCCGCTCAATGCTTCTATTGGCACAGATGGCAGCCATGAAGCATTTCACAAGCTGGCGGCGCGCATCAGCGCATCGATAAAGGAAACCGCATGAGCGACGATAAAAAAGCCTATCGGTTTTTTACCGGTGCTGATGATGCTGAATTTTGCCAACGCGTGTCTGATGCGCTGCGCGAGGGCTGGGTGCTGTATGGCCCGCCGATTATGCAAGTTGACGCGAACGGCAACCGCCATTGCGGACAGGCGGTTGTGCTGCCTGAATTCTTCTCTACTTATTCAGAAAATTAAGCGGCAGACCGGGGGTGTCCCAATCGGCAGCCAGCAAGCGGCCCGTGCCAGAGGCCGTGATATAAGCGGTTTTCAAATCATCGCCGCCGAAGCAAATATTAGTGGTCATCGGGTCGCCGGTCGGCACATGACGAATATCGCCGGTCAGCGGATTGATGCGCGAAATCCCGCCATTCATTATTGTTGCAACGCAAACCGTGCCGTCTGCTTCAACCGCCATTGAATCGAAAAAGCTGAAGCCGCTCGGTGACGCGACAAAGTTTTTCTGCCCTGTGCGCCCGCTATCGGCCAGTTTGCCGGGCGCTTCCAATTTCCATCGCCATAAGCGTGCGCCCTGTGTTTCTGCGACATAGACATAATCTTCATCAGGGCTGAGACTGACGCCATTGGCCGTTTCCACGGGAAACACCATTTCCTCGACATGGCTGCCATCGGCTTTGGCGTAAAACAACGCACCGCGATCTTTCAGCCGGTCAAAGCCTTTGCCCAAATCGGTGAACCAAAAGCCGCCATCGCTGTCGAAAACAATATCATTCGGCCCACGCAATGGATTGCCATCAACCTCGGTATACAAAACCTCAACCTTGCCGGTCGCCAAATCGACCCGCTCGATGCGCCCACCCGAATAATCATCGGCAATGTCGCCGGCAAATAGCAGGCCGTTAACATCGTGCCATTCAAAACCGCCATTATTGCAAATATAAACCGCGCCATCGGGGCCGATGGCCGCACCATTTGGACCGCCGCCGGTTTCCGCAATAACCTCGATTTTTCCATCGGGCGACACACGGCTTAAAGTGCCGCGCGCAATCTCAACCAAAATAACCGAGCCATCATTCATGGCAATCGGCCCTTCGGGAAATAATAATCCTGAGGCTATTTCGCGCATATCACCCTCCCCGTTTAGCGTCGTTCAAGCGTGATAAAACTATAGTCGGCACTGTCATTTTCGCCAGCCGAAAATCTTATGCGCGCTGTCTCGTGCCAATCATCAGGGTTTTGCAGCGCGAAAGAGGTATCCCCATCGGGCGTTGCATGAACTTGCGTTAAGTGAATTTTTCCGGCTTGCGCTTCGAACAATTTATATATCTGCCCGCCGCCAATAATCATCACTGTCTGCCCATCACCACCCGATGAAGATGAGGCGGCCAAAGCCGCTTCCGGCGTTTCCACCAACACGACACCGTCAGGCACTACAAGCTTGCTGCGGCTGATAACAATATTGGTGCGCCCCGGCAAAGCGCGTCCGATTGATTGCCATGTTAGCCGCCCCATAATAATCGGACAGCCCATCGTCACTTGCTTGAAATGTTTGAGGTCGGACGGCAACCGCCACGGCATGTCGCCGTCTTTGCCGATAATGCCGTTCTCAGCAATGGCGACCACCATTTCGATTTGCGTCTTCAGTTCCGACACGGCTAAACCGCGACCGGCGCGGCAATATGCGGTTGCGCGACATAATCGACCAATTCGAAATCGTCGAATACAAAGTCGAAAATATCTTTCTTATCGGGATTGATTTTGAGCGTCGGCAATGTGCTTGGTCGGCGTTGCAATTGCGTGCGCGCTTGCTCGATATGATTGAGATAAAGATGCGCGTCGCCCAGCGTGTGCACAAAATCACCGGCTTCTAAATCGCAAACCTGCGCCAGCATCTGCGTCAGCAGCGCATAAGAGGCAATGTTGAACGGCACACCGAGGAAAATATCAGCCGAGCGTTGATAGAGCTGGCACGATAATTTGCCTTTCGCCACATAGAATTGAAACATGCAATGGCACGGCGGCAGCGCCATATTATCGACATCGGACGGGTTCCATGCGGTGACAATATGGCGGCGCGAGTCGGGGTTGTTTTTCAACTGCTCAACAAGCTGCACAATTTGGTCGATATGCGCGCCGCTCGTGGTTTCCCAACTACGCCATTGCTTGCCATAGACAGGCCCTAAATCGCCGTTCTCATCGGCCCATTCGTCCCAAATCGACACGCCGTTTTGTTTCAAATAGGCAATATTAGTGTCGCCGGTTAAAAACCAGAGAAGCTCGTGAATAATAGACTTCAAATGCAGTTTCTTGGTTGTCAAAACCGGAAAGCCTTGCCCCAGATTAAAACGCATTTGATGGCCGAACACCGACAAAGTGCCGGTTCCGGTTCGGTCGTCGCGCTCCACTCCATTGTGTAAGACGCGTTCTAAAAGGTCGAGATATTGATGCATAATCCTAGTTTTGGCAGTTCATCGGAGATTCGCAACGGGTTTTGTAGCCGCACTGTTATTTTACTGTGAAAACTGTTATATAAGCTCTGTCGGCTTGCCGACTATGGCGATAAACGGGCTTCGCAATAAACCCATCGGACCCGGGGGCAGTACCCGGCGCCTCCACCATTTGTTTTTGGCGATTTTGGGGGCGAACTAGGATCGACGAGGGCGTAAAGGATGTTTCCGTCGCTCGGCATGGTACCATCGTTATCGGGCCATTTTTGTAGTTGCAAATGACAACTATGCGGAAGTAGCTGTCGCTGCGTTAGCAGTCTCACGACTTCATTTAAGCCCACTGCCTTCGCCGGTGGTGGCGGGGTTCGGAAGGCACCTGGCAACAGAAGCCTTCCACTTCTTTAAGCACTTTCGTGCATTTTTTTGGGTATCTATTTTTGGGAACGAACAGGCAAAACTATGGCAGATATAGGCGACCCAACAGACGATATTTATAAATACGCCGACCGCGCGCAAGCAGCACTGCTCAATATGGTGCGCACAGTCATGCAAGAGGCCGCAACTGACGGTCTTGCAGGCAGTCATCATTTTTACATCACTTATTATACCCAAGCCGAAGGCGTGGTGATGTCTGATAGGCTGCGCACCCAGCACCCAGAAGAAATAACCATTGTTCTGCAAAATCAGTTTGAGGATTTGCAAATTGATGAAGATGCATTTCATGTGACGCTCAGCTTCAATGATACGCCAGAACGTTTAACCGTGCCGTTTGATGCCATCAGCAAATTTTATGACCCGGCGGTCGCCTTCGGTTTGATGTTTGATGTCGAAGCGCCCGATAGCGATTTGGCAGAGCTGGAAAATCAAGATGCGGTTATTGACGCGATTTTGTCAGCCGAAGAAGACCAAAAAGACGCGCCCGATGAAGCGGCAAAGAAAAAGCGCGGCGAGGTCGTCAGCCTCGACAGTTTTCGCGATAAATAGTGTCCACCAATCATCAGAAGCCGCATATTGGCGACCGACACGCATCATGCTAGACCGCTTCAGGTGAAAGAATTCACGGGAGTTTGACAAATGGTCGATACGCGCACCGAAACCGATAGCTTTGGCCCGTTAGATGTGCCGTCCGATAAATATTGGGGCGCACAAACGCAACGCTCGCTCGGTAATTTCAAAATCGGAACCGAAACCATGCCGCTGCCTTTGGTTCGCGCGCTGGGCATTGTCAAAATGTCAGCCGCCGCCGCCAATATGAAACTCGACAATCTTGAAAAAGACATTGGCGATGCAATTATGAAAGCTGCTGCCGAAGTGGCAGAAGGCAAGCTGAATGACCATTTCCCGCTCGTCGTCTGGCAAACCGGCTCGGGCACGCAATCGAATATGAATTCGAATGAGGTTGTTTCAAACCGCGCGATCGAAATCATGGGCGGCACAATGGGCTCCAAAGAGCCGGTGCACCCTAACGACCATTGTAATCGCAGCCAATCTTCCAACGACACCTTTCCCACCGCCATGCACATCGCGGCGGCTGAAGAAATTACGCACATGCTGTTTCATGCCTTTCAGCAACTTCACAATGAGCTGAATGACAAAATGCAGGCCTTTAAGGACATTATCAAAATCGGGCGCACCCACACGCAAGATGCGACACCGCTGA
>JAKMCZ010000221.1 GCA_022428185.1 Alphaproteobacteria bacterium
TCGCCCGTATAAACCGTGCGGTCGGCCGGCACATGCACCAGCGTATCGCCCGGCGTGTGCGCCGGTCCGACGGGTATCAAGTGAATGTCCTTATCGCCGAGCTTAATGGTGGTTTCTTCATCAATCAGCGTATCGGGCAATTTCTGGTCAACCGATTTGAAATCAAACGGGCCAAAACAAGAGGTAAAATAATCGCCCATATCACCAAGCTCAGGTGCAGCTTCCAAAAAGCCGACCATCATTTCGGGCGGCTCAGCCTGCATGTGCTCTGCGGTCAATCTGTGGGCGATAATTTGCGCATCGGGACAGCAGCAATTGCCGTTGCAATGGTCGCCATTGTGATGCGTGTTGATAACCTTATCGACCTTTTTGGCAGCCGGTGCGGCATCGCCATAAGCAGCCAGCATGTCTTGGGTCAGCGGCACATCGAATAAAGTATCAACGACCAGCGATTGGTCGGCATCGACAATCAGGCCGGAATTGGACCAGCCCCAGCCGCCATCGGGTTGCAGCCATGCATAAGCGCCATCGCCGATTTGATGCAACCCTTTTTCATAGGCAAATTTTGGATGTGCCAAACTCATGACGTGCCTCCCTGTCCATCTGCTGAAAAGGCTAGCGCAAAATCTGTTGCTTTACATTGTTTTTTGCATGGCTAGACTTTTTATCAATGAAGGGAGAAAGCCATGAGTGATTTTATTCTTATCAATGCTTTGGAAGAGCAAGCCGCTGCGCGAGGCGACAGTACCGCTTTGGTGTTTCAAGGCCGCGAGACCAGCTATCAGCAATTGAGCGACACATCAAATCAGGTGGCGCAAAAACTGTTAAGCGAGGGTATTGAACCGCACGCCCGCATCGGGTTTATGGGTGCCAATTCTGACCTGTATTTTCAATTACTGATGGGCGTGCAAAAAACGCGCGGCGTTTTGGTCGGGGTCAATTCGCGTCTTGCCGGGCCGGAAGTGGCTTATGTATTGAACGATGCGCAGACCGAAATGGTTTTTGTCGGCAAGAATTTCGTGCCTCTTATTGAGAGCATTTTGGCTGATTGCCCGAGCGTCAAGCGGGTCATTGCGATGGATGGCGGGCATGACGAGTGGACTGATTTTTCTGTCTGGCGCGACGAAGCCGAGGCGGTGCATCCCAAGCTTGCCTATCAACCCGATGATGATTTCATTCAGCTTTACACTTCAGGCACAACGGGGCATCCAAAAGGCGTGCAACTGACCAACCTCAATATGCAAAGCGCGTTGCAACAGGCCGAGGATTGGGCTGGCTGGCAGGGCGATGAGCACGTGCTTTTGTGCATGCCGCTATTTCATATTGCCGGAGTTAATGTCGGGCTTATCGGCCTGCATGAAGGCTGCAAAGTAACGGTTTTGCCCGAGGTCGATCCGGCTGAAATCCTGCGCCTTATTGAAGATGAGAAAGTCAATTTGCTGTTTATGGTGCCGGCGGTGATTTTGTTCGTCATGCAGCAGCCCGACATCGCGACACGCGATGTTTCCAGCGTGCGGCAAGTGATTTACGGGGCTTCACCGATTGCCGAAGAATTGCTGGTGCAAGCGGCGGCGAAATTCAAATGCGATTTTGTGCAAGTTTACGGCCTCACCGAAACCACCGGCGGCGGCACTAATTTGAAACCGGCTGACCATGATGCGGCACGCAATAAGCTGCGCTCATGCGGCAAACCCAATGATGGTGTTGAACTGCGCATTGTCGATGAGGCGGGCAATGATGTGGCGCAAGGCGAGGTCGGTGAGATTATCATGCGCGGCGGCTCGATTATGAAGGGCTATTGGAACAAGCCCGACGCCACCACAGATGCGGTGAAAGATGGTTGGTTTTATTCCGGCGATGCCGGTTTTCTTGACGAAGAGGGTTATGTGTTTATCCATGACCGCGTCAAAGATATGATTGTGTCGGGCGGTGAAAATGTCTATCCGGCAGAAGTCGAAAACGCGCTATTTGCCCACCCCGATATTGCCGATGTTGCGGTAATCGGCGTGCCCAGCGAAAAATGGGGTGAAGCGGTGAAAGCATGTGTGGTGACGGCAGAAGGCAAAAACCCCAGCGAAGACGAGATTATTGATTTCGCACGCGAACGCATCGCCGGATATAAATTGCCTAAATCGGTGGATTTTGTTGACGCATTGCCACGCAACCCGTCGGGCAAAATCTTACGTCGCCAATTGCGTGAACCTTATTGGGAAGGCCATGAACGCCGCGTCGGTTAGGCTTTTGGTTTAAGGTTTGGCGCGTGGTGCGGGCCGCTTCATATGCGCATTCAGCTTGGCATCAAGCGCTTTTCTTTGCCGTGCCATTTCTGCTTCGCTATGGCCGAGGCGGTTTTGCAGCCATTTGGCAATCAGCGTGATTTGGCTGCTGCTGAGCGCGCCAATCTGACCCTCGATTAAACGGCGCAAAACAATATCTTCCAGCGTCACCGCCATTTCATCGCTCACCGCAAAGGCGATGCGCGCGGCCAGTAATTTATCCTTTAAACCGCTCAGACCTTTCGTATCGGCGGCCATCATTTGCGGCACCAGCCGCCCATATAGGCGGCTCATTAAATCAATGCTGGCGCTGTCAAATTTGGGAAATTCAGCGCGCATTTTATCCATAAAGCGCCCTAAATCGTCACGTGGCGCACATTCCAATGCGGTGACATGGCTCCGACAGCGCACCGGTTTGGCATCCAGTTTCTTGACCGCCAAATCGACGGCCTGCTCAGCCAAACGCCGCGCCGTTGTCCACTTGCCGCCGAGCGCGGAAATCATGCCGCTGACGCCGCCATTCGCGTC
>JAKMCZ010000247.1 GCA_022428185.1 Alphaproteobacteria bacterium
ATGCACGACATCGGGTTTGATGAAATCAAGCAGACGCTGATAATGAGTGATGACCAGCATGCCGCGCTCAGGCGAGCGCAGCCCGTTGACGCCCTCGGCCACTGTTTTCAAAGCGTCGATATCAAGGCCGCTATCGGTCTCGTCGAGAATGGCAAGCTTCGGTTCCAGCATCGCCATTTGCAAAATCTCATTGCGCTTTTTCTCGCCACCGGAAAAACCGACATTCAATTGGCGTTTCAGCATATCGTCATTCATGCCTAGCGCGCGCGACTTCTCTCGCGCCAGCCGAAGAAAACTCGCCGCGTCCATTTCATCATCACCGCGCCCACGCCGAATAGCGTTCAGCGCGGTTTTCAAAAACGTCATATTGGTGACACCGGGGATTTCCAGTGGATATTGAAAAGCCAAAAACAATCCCGCAATGGCGCGCGCTTCAGGCTCCATATCGGCCAGCGATTGCCCGTCAAACATCATGTCACCGGCGGTGACGTCATAGCCGTCTTTGCCCGACAACACATAAGACAGGGTCGATTTGCCTGAGCCGTTAGGCCCCATAATCGCATGCACTTCGCCCGGCTGAACAGCCAGCGACAGGCCGTTCAAAATCGGCTTATCGTCAATGCCCGCATGCAGATTATTGATTTCCAAAAGCGCACTCATCCGACACTTCCTTCCAATGAAATACAAACCAGTTTTTGCGCTTCAACGGCAAATTCCATCGGCAGGTTTTGTAAGACATCACGGCAAAACCCATTGACGATAAGCGCTACCGCTTCTTCCGGATCAAGCCCGCGTTGCTGACAGAAAAACAACTGATCATCGCTAATTTTAGAGGTCGTCGCCTCATGTTCCAGCACCGCAGAATGATTGCGCGCCTCAATATAAGGCACGGTATGGGCAGCGCTTTTATCGCCAATCAGCAGACTGTCGCATTGGGTAAAATTACGCGCGCCCGTGGCTTTCGGATGCACATTCACCTGCCCGCGATAAGCGTTGGACGAGCGCCCCGCCGATATGCCTTTCGAGATGATGCGGCTCGACGTGTTCTTGCCCAAATGCAACATTTTCGTGCCGCTATCGACCTGCTGCATATTGTTTGAAATCGCGATGGAATAAAATTCACCGGAGCTATCATCGCCGCGCAAAATACAACTCGGATATTTCCACGTCACCGCCGAACCGGTTTCGACCTGTGTCCAGCTAATGCGCGCGCGCGCCTCGCGACAATCGCCGCGCTTGGTCACGAAATTATAAATTCCGCCCTTACCGTTTTCATCGCCCGGATACCAATTCTGCACGGTTGAATATTTTATCTCGGCATCTTCCAACGCCACCAATTCAACCACCGCCGCATGAAGCTGGTTTTCATCGCGCATTGGCGCGGTGCAACCCTCTAAATAGCTGACATAAGCGCCCTTATCGGCAATTACCAATGTGCGCTCAAACTGGCCGGTATTGGCCTCATTGATGCGGAAATAAGTCGACAGTTCCATCGGGCATTTGACGCCCGGCGGGATATAGCAAAACGACCCGTCAGAAAAGACCGCTGAATTGAGCGCGGCAAAATAATTATCCGATTTCGGCACGACCGAGCCGAGATATTTCTTCACCAGCTCGGGATGCTCTTGCACCGCTTCGGAGAACGAGCAGAAAATAACGCCATCTTTTGCCAATTCTTCGCGAAACGTCGTGCCCACCGACACGCTGTCAAACACCGCATCGACCGCGACTTTGCGAACTCCTGACAAAACCTCCTGCTCTTGCAGAGGAATACCCAGCTTCGCATAAGTTTCCAGCAATTGCGGGTCAACTTCATCAAGGCTCTTCGGCCCGTCTTCCATCGATTTCGGCGCGGCGTAATAGCATAAATCCTGATAATCGATTTTCGGATAATCGACATGCGCCCAATCCGGCTCGTCCATGCTTTTCCAACGCTCATAAGCGTCAAGCCTCCAATCAAGCAACCATTGCGGCTCTTCCTTTTTGGCTGAGATAAAGCGGACAATATCCTCGCTCAACCCATTGGGCACGCGGTCAACGTCAATCTCGGTGGTGAAGCCATATTTATAATGCTCACCGCCAAATTTGGCGACCTGCTCAACCGTATTTTTATTAATCGATGCTTTTGCTTCGCTCATATCTTACTCCGCTGCCAGCGCGCGACCGGCCAGCTTGCTCCATTCCGCGATAAAATTATCCGTGTCCTTTGGTTGCGACTGCCAGCCCAAACTGACTCGCAACACACCCTTACTTATATGGGGTTCAACCTGCATGGCTGCGAGCACATGGCTGCGCGACACCTTGCCGCTGGAGCAGGCCGAACCGGCGCTGACCGACACACCTGCCAAATCCAACGCCATAACCAATGTTTCCGAGTTCAATCCGGCCAGCGCAAAGCAGCTTGTATTTGCCAGTCGCTCGGTATTTTTGCCGAAAATGGCGACATCTGCATGCGCGCTCAACAATGCCGCCTCCATCGCATCGCGCTGTTTGGCGAGGGTTTGAAATGCCGGCATGTCACGCATGGCGGCGCGCGCGGCGGCGGCAAAGGCCGCAATGCCTGAGATGTTTTCTGAACCGGCGCGGCGACCAAGTTCTTGCCCACCGCCGATAAGTTGCGGCGGCACCACCACGGCGGGGCGTGTCACCAGCGCCCCAATGCCCATAGGCGCACCCAATTTATGACCCGACAGGCTGAGGGCATCGACGCCAAGCGCGAACAGATTTATCGTCATCTTGCCCGCCGCCTGCACCGCGTCACAAAACAACAGGCTGCCATGCGCCCGCGTCTTGGCGGAAATCTCAGCCACCGGTTGAATAACACCGGTTTCATTATTCGCCAGCATCACGCAAACCAATGCGGGCGCGTCATCTTCAAGCGCTTTATCAAGCGCTGCCATATCCAGCAGACCATTTTCGTCGACCGGTAATTCTTCAACGTCAAGGCCGCTTTTATGCGCGGCAGACAACACCGCACTATGCTCTATCGCGCTTACCAGAATACGCGTCACCTCTCCGCCAGCCGCTTGACGAAGGCCGAGCGCCAAATTGCACGCCTCTGTGCCTCCCGAGGTGAAAATCACCGTCTCAGCCGGTGCGCCAACCAAAGCGGCAATATCAGCGCGCGCTTCTTCCACCAGCGCACGCGCTTTACGCCCTTCTTCATGCACTGAAGACGGGTTGCCGATATCCAGCGCCGCCAGCAGCGCGTCGCGTGCTTCGGGTCGCAAGGGGGCAGTCGCGTTATAATCTAAGTAAGTGCGGCTCATTCAGCAGCCTCCAGCACTTGCGGCATACGTCCATCAACCAAATCGTCGAGCGAGATGGAATTCAAGAAAGTATGGATTGTGCCGCCCAGATGAGCCCATAAATCATGCGTCAGGCAACGTCCGCTTTTTTTCAGGCAGCCCGCCGCTGACCCGCAGCGCGTCACTTCAACCGGTTCATCAACGGCGCGAATAACATCGCCAATACGAATGGCATCTAATGGTGCGGCCAGCAAATAGCCGCCCATTTTACCGCGTCGGCTTTCGACCAAATCAGCACGGCGTAAATCGCCGAAAATCTGCTCTAAATAGTTGAGCGAGATTTCCTGGCGCGCGCTTATGTCGGCCAAACTAATCGGGGCATCTGCCCCTTTTTTTGCCTGTTGTGCCATATCAGCCATAGCCATGACCGCATAACGGCCTCTTGTCGAGATCTTCATACTTCTCTAACCTTCTGAATTATATAATGTTTTACGAATTTCCTTGCAAAACATCGGTGCTTTTCGCTATCACATGCCAATCTTATCTTGGATATAGTTAATCCGACCATTTTAGTCAAGATTAAGCGTTGTGGGAGCGCCCTATGCCTGAAGTGATTTTCAACGGACCTGAGGGGCGGCTGGAAGGCCGTTTTGCGCAGAATAAGGAACCCGGTGCGCCGATTGCCATGATTTTGCATCCATTGCCGCAACTTGGCGGCAATATGAACAATCCGGTCACCTATCAGCTCTATCACCAGTTTGCCAATCGCGGCTTTTCGGTGTTGCGCTTCAACTTTCGTGGTGTCGGACGCAGTCAGGGCGAATTTGATGAGGGCATTGGCGAATTATCTGATGCTGCCGCTGCCCTAGATTGGCTGCAAAGCCTGAGCGTCGATGCACGACAATGTTGGATTGCCGGATACAGTTTCGGTGCGTGGATTGGCATGCAGCTTTTAATGCGACGACCGGAAATTTCAGGTTTCATTTCCATTGCCCCGCCTGCCAATTTTTATGATTTTACCTTCCTCGCCCCATGCCCGGCCAGTGGCTTGATTGTGCATGGCGATGCCGACCGTATTGTGCCGAAAGAAGACACGGTGAAATTGGTTGAACGTCTGCAAACACAAAAAGGCATCACCATTGATTATACGCCGCTTAAAAACGCCAATCATTTTTTCGATAAAGATATGAAGACGCTCGACCAAACGGTCGGCACTTATCTTGACCGCCGTATTGAAGAAATCGGCTAGCTGCCTGCCCGATATAATTCACCACCCGAGCACGGCGCACGGACTGCCGTTGTTTCCGGCCGCGATAGCGGCAAGCCTTTGACCGCGCGCATCGCCAACCAAGCAAATGCCTGCGCCTCCAAACTATCACCGCGCCACCCAAGACTATCGCAATCGACCAACTTAATATCGCAACGCGCTGCCAGCATGGCGCATAGCGTCGGGTTATGACGCCCGCCGCCGCATAAAATAAGCTGCTCTGGCAACTGCGGACAACATGCCAGCCCGCGCGCCACAGCAGAGGCAGAAAAAGCGGTCAGGGTCGCCGCGCCGTCTTCGGGGCTGAGCCGGTTCACCGCCTCGGTCGGGAAAGACAATCGATCAAGCGATTTGGGCGGTAGTCGGTCGAAATAATCATGCGCCAAAAGCATATCCAGCACGCTTTCATCGACCGTGCCACGCGCAGCCAATGCGCCGTCTTGGTCGAAAGGATTGCCGGTTTTGGCTTTCACCCAATCATCGAGCAGCGCATTAGCCGGACCGGTATCAAAAGCCAGAATGGCATCGCCCGCACCCAGCCATGTCATGTTTGCGACACCGCCGAGATTAAGCACCGCTTGCGGGCGCGCATCGCCAATCAGCGCGGCATGATAAAGCGGTGCCAACGGCGCACCCTGCCCGCCTGCCGCCATATCAGCGAGGCGAAACTGACCGACAACATCAATCGACAGCGCCTCAGCCAATGCCTGCCCGTCGCCGATTTGTAGGGTGAACCCCTCATCGGGCCGATGGATTATCGTTTGGCCGTGAAAGCCGATAAGGTCAATTGCATCATCAGGCGTGAGAAAATTTTGCACTGCTTCGATATGCGTTTTTGTTACCGCCGCCTCGGCTTCGACTAATAAGCCTGACCGGCGCTGCTTTAATGCAGTCGTGTCGCGCGTTGCAACATCGTCCAGCACGGCGCGCAATAAGCGTCTTGTTTCGGCGCTATACGGCACAAAGCCATCACGCGAAAATTCAATTCTCTGTTCGCCATCGGTTTGCATCACCGCAAGGTCAATGCCGTCCAGCGACGTGCCGCTCATCAATCCCAAAACCGATTTAATCGCGCTCATTATCCGACCCTAAATGCCTGCCCTTATTGCCGCCTTGATTTATTCTGGCGCATTGCGTAACAGTTTTCGCCATGAACTATACATCAGAATTTCTGAAAACACTCGCAACGCGCGGCTATATCGCGCAATGCACTGATGATGCCGCGCTCGACACAGCGGCGGCGGACACAATCATCACCGGCTATATCGGTTATGACTGCAC
>JAKMCZ010000004.1 GCA_022428185.1 Alphaproteobacteria bacterium
GCGGCAGTCATTACCTCTATCATCGGCACAAGTTTGGGCAAGCGCGTACTCGACACCATGCGCGACGCCACATTTTTTACGTGGACGCAGCGGATTTTATTGGGCGTCGGCGCGGTACTGATTGCGCAGGCGGTTTTTCTGCTGGCAGCGTAGCGCGCAGGCAACGACGCCGAGCATGTTGCATACGCCGCGCGCGTGCGCGGGCGGGTCTTACACGCATCAGGTTAAACTCTCTTAATTCTCGCGAAAAGCCACACCGGCGGCGCGATTAAGCGGCGTCATAATATAATTCAGCACGGTGCGCTTCTGCCCGATAAGGTCAACCATCACCGTCATGCCGGGCACAATCTCAACCTCATCATCGCTTTTCGATAATTTCGGTATCGGAATGGCAATCAACGTCTCGTAAAATGGCGGCATGTTTTGCTCTTGCGTGGTGTTTTGCGCGATGCGCTGCACCTCGCCTTCCAGATTGCCATAGCGCGAAACGTCATAAGCCGAAAGCGACACTTGCGCGATTTGGCCCGGATAAACCCCGCCAATATCCTCGCTCAAAATGCGTGCTTGCACCAATACGGCTTGCTCGTCCGGCACAATTTCCGCCAGCACTGTGCCCGCTTGCACCACAGCGCCAATGGTTTTCACATGCACTGCGGTCACAATGCCGGCAGCAGGCGCGCGCACATCGGCGTGGCGCACTTTGGCGCGGAACGCATCTTCACGCGCGCCGGCCTGATTGGCGCGGGTTTTAACCTCCGCCAATTCACGCGCCGCTTCGGCTCTATAATTGGCGATAACGGCCTCATATTCATCGCGCGCGGCATTATATTCACCCTCGGCTTCGACCAAAGTCAGCCGTGCTTCGTGACCGCCTTCAACCAATGGGCGCAAAATATCAATTTTTTCGTCGAGGTTTTTAATGCGGCGATTAAGCGACTTCAGGCGTGTTGTCAGCGCGCGTTGACGGCGCTCAAACACCGCCCGCTCACTGGCGGCAACATCCGGCGCATTGGCTTCCATCCAATCAGGAAAGGCCAAATCGGTGGCGCCATCGGCTTCCGCTGTCAGGCGCGAAATGGCGGCCAAAGCGGCAATCCGTGTCACTTCATTATCGTCAAAATTGGCGATAACATCCTCATCCTCGAGGCGATACAGCACATCGCCCTTATTCACCCGGTCGCCCAGCTTGGCATTGATAATGGCAACCGAACCGGGCAGACGGTTTTGCACCAACTGCACTGAGCTTGGCGGCACTATTGTGCCTTCGGCACGCACCACCTCATCAAGCTCGGTCAGCGCCGCCCAAAGAACCATAATGACAAAAAATGCGCCAATCATGGTGAACAGCTTATTGCCCTGCAATGCGGTCGGGTCTTCATCAATATCAATCTCGACGCCCTGCATCATCATCGCCGCCATAAGCGGATCCGGCGGCGGGCTTGTTAGCTTGCGATAAATATCGACACCCTTGTGCCAGCGCGCCAACACATTTTGACCGAGCCTCGTTTCCGCCAGTTTTTGGCCGACAATATGGAGCCGCATGAGACGCGCCAGTCGCGCCATCAAAACCATCGCTTGCGCGAAACCGGTTTTCGCCAAAACCCAGAAACCATGCGGCAGGGCTTTTGCGCGGTCACGCAATCGGGAAATATAAATACGCCAATTCATTTTATGTTTCTCCTATTGAGCAACCGGTTTTTCGCCTTGTTGCGGGGTTTGTTGTTGGGGAGCTTGTAGTTTTTCAAGCACTTCATCGCGCGGGCCATTGGCCACAATGCGTCCCGCCTCGACCACCATCACACGGTCGGCAATCTGCAGCATGGAGCCGCGATGGGTGACAAAAACGGTCGTGATGCCGCGCGTCGCGCTATCAAGTGAACTGACCAATGCCTGTTCGCTTCCGGCATCAAGCGACGCTGTCGGCTCATCAAGCAGCAGCAGGGGCGGCTTGGCCAGCAGCGCACGGGCAATCGCCAATGATTGTCGCATGCCGGATGATAATTCGCGGCCACGCTCGGTCAGCGGAAAGTCAAAGCCGCCGGGCAAAGTGCCGATAAAGCTCTCCGCCCCGGCCGCGCGCACGGCGTCAAGCAGGTCTTCATCGGTTGCGTCGGGCGCACCCATAAGCAGATTTTCACGAATGGAACCGGAAAACAGCACCGGATTTTGGAAGACAATCGACATATTGCGCCGCAAATCTTCGGGACGAATATGGCGCACATCGGCATTATCGACCATCACCATGCCCGCATCGGGTTTATGCAAACCCGCCAGCAAGCGCAAAATCGTCGTCTTACCGGTGCCGATGCGTCCCAAAATAGCGACACGCTCACCGGCTTAAATATCAAAGCCGACATCATTGAAAGTCGGGTTTTCCTGCCCCTCATAAGTGAAATTGACATGGCGAAAGGAAATATCG
>JAKMCZ010000010.1 GCA_022428185.1 Alphaproteobacteria bacterium
CAATATGGATGGCAGCGAAGGCCCGCGTGTGCAAGCAACCCGCGCCTTTATCCGCAATCTTGAAAACCTGCCCGATTTTCCTGATTTGCCCGTGCTGCTATGGGACGAACGCTTATCGACCGCAGCGGTGGAGCGCACCTTGCTGGAAGCCGATACCAGCCGCGCCAAACGGGCTGAGGTGGTCGACAAAATGGCGGCAGCGTTCATTCTACAAGGTGCGATAGACGCGGTTTATGGCGTTTGAGTTTCTTTTCTGACTGAAATCTGTGTTATAAAGCGGTCAATAACAATAAGGATTGAGGGCATATCGCTATGCGCAAAACATTCCAATTGCTGCGGCTCATTCCGGTCTTTGCGCTGGCGGCCTGTGGCGGCAATAGCAACAGCACGAGCAGCAGCCCAAGCGACACAATGGGGCGTGTCACGCCGCCACCCATAACGCTTGAGGGTTTGCCCCGCCGTGCTTTGGCCGAAGCCCCCGACAGCGCAAAATCAAGCAATGTAGCGGCAACGGCAGCGCTTATTCACTGGCGCAAAACAGCAAGACAGGAGTGCTATGTTTGCGCCGACTAAACGACACCCGTGATTGCACCAACACGCAGGGCAAAACCGTTCTCACATCTGCTCAAGAAACGAAATTGACGGGTTTCGCCGTCGCTTTCATTGCGGCACCGGACTGCCCTGGAGCGACGCGCAACCCCATCTACGCAGCAGCGAAATATCGACCCTCGGGCAGTTAAAGCTGCATTTACGCTTTTAGGTATTTATCGCTTGCCCCGACTCGCGCCCGTCTGTATATACTCGGACTTTAATGACAGCGATGGAAATCAAGGGTGCCTTCACCCACCGCGACCTCTTAGGGATCGAGGGGCTGTCTGTTTCCGAAATTACCTATTTGCTCGACCTATCTGACAGCTATGTCGACCAAAATCGTCAGATTGATAAAAAGACATCAGTGCTGCGCGGGCGCACCCAGATTAACTTATTCTTTGAAAGCTCGACGCGAACGCAAAGCTCGTTTGAACTGGCCGGTAAGCGACTGGGTGCCGATGTGATGAATATGTCGGTCACGACCTCGGCGGTGAATAAGGGCGAGACGCTGCTCGACACCGCCGTCACGCTAAATGCCATGAACCCCGATTTGCTGGTGGTGCGCCACGGCGATAGCGGCGCGGTGGAATTGCTGGCGCAAAAAATGTCCTGCGCCGTGCTTAATGCCGGTGATGGCGCGCACGAACACCCGACCCAAGCCCTGTTGGACGCACTGACCATTCGCCGCCGCCTCGGCAAGCTGCAAGGCCTGCGTGTCGCCATTTGCGGTGACATTACTCATAGTCGCGTGGCGCGCTCAAATCTGCTGCTGCTCAACGCAATGGGCGCGCAAGTGCATCTCATCGGCCCGCAAACGCTTTTGCCCGTCGGTGCCGAACAGCTTGGCGCGCGAGTGTTTACCGATATGCGCGCCGGACTGGACGGCTGCGATATTGTGATGATGCTGCGTATCCAAAATGAACGCATGGAGGGTGCACTCATTCCGTCGGTGCGCGAATATTACAGCCTTTACGGCCTCGACCGCGAAAAGCTGGCTTGTGCCAAACCCGATGCACTGGTGATGCATCCGGGGCCGATGAATCGCGGGGTCGAGATTGACAGCGCGGTCGCCGATGACCCTGAGCGCAGCCTCATTCGTGAGCAAGTGGAAATGGGCGTTGCCGTGCGTATGGCGGTGTTGGAAGCCCTCGCGGCCAATCTGCCAAATGATACGGGAAGCGCGACATGAATATTGCCTTTTCAAATGCCCGCCTGATTGACCCCGCCAACGGGTTAGACGAGCTTGGCACATTGGTTGTCGAAAAAGGCAAAATCGCCGCCATTGGTAAAAACGCCAAAGTGCCCGCCAAAATGAAAACTCATGACTGCAAAGGCGCGGCCATATTGCCCGGCCTTATCGACATGCAGGTTTTTACCGGCGAGCCGGGCGAAGAGCATCGCGAAACATTAGCCACCGCCTCTCAAGCCGCTGCGGCGGGCGGTGTGACGACAATGATTACCATGCCCAACACCAATCCGGTGATTGACGATGCCGCACTGGTTGATTTCATCTCGCGCCGCGCCCGCGATACGGCGATTGTGCGCGTGCACCCGATGGCTGCCCTGACCCGAGGTTGCGCAGGCAAGAGCATTACCGAGTTCGGTCTGCTGAGCGAAGCCGGCGCAATTGCCTTTACCGATGGCGACCGCGCTTTAATGAACGCACTGACCATGCGCCGCGCCTTGTCTTATGCGGGCACTTTTGACGCGCTGATTGTGCAGCACGCAATGGACCAGGATTTGCAAAGCGCCGGTGTGATGCATGAAAGCGAATTGGCGACACGATTGGGGCTGGCAGGAATTCCGGTTGCTGCTGAAACGGCAATGATTGACCGCGACTTGCGCCTTGTTGAACTGACCGGTGCGCGCTATCACATCGCGCAAATTTCAGCCGCTGACAGTGTTGAAGCGGTGCGCGCCGCCAAGCAAAACGGCCTTCCCGTATCTTGCGGCGTGTCGGCAACGCATCTGATGTTAAACCAAAATGATGTCGAGAATTACCGCACCTTTGCCAAATTATCGCCGCCGCTGCGCCGCGAAGAAGACCGGCTGGCGCTGATTGCCGGCGTCGCTGATGGCACGATTGACGTCATTGTCTCCGGTCATAATCCACAAAATGAAGAAGCCAAGCGCCAGCCTTTCGCGCAAGCCGCTTACGGCACGGTCGGGGTCGAGACCCTGCTGGCCGGTGTTTTGAGCTTGCATCATGCCGATGGCATTGCACTCGACAAGCTGTTGGCTTGCGTGACGGCGCAACCGGCCGCCCTATTGGGGCTTGACGCTGGCTCCCTCAGCATTGGCGCGGAAGCGGATTTTACAATCGCCGATTTAGAGGCACCCTGGGTTGTCGATGCCGACACCTTGCGCTCCAAGTCGCAAAATGCTGCTATCGACAAAAGAAAAGTGCAAGGGCAAGTGCTGGCCTGTTATGTCGGCGGCAAAGCTGTCTTTGAAAACTAGCGCTGTCGTCTTGGGGGATTTATGGCTGAACCGGTGATTATTGTTTTGGGGCTTGCCTTTGGCTATTTGCTCGGCTCGATTCCGTTCGGTCTGCTATTCACCCGTTTCGGCGGCAAAGGCGATATCCGCAGCATTGGTTCAGGCAATATTGGCGCGACCAATGTTCTGCGGTCAGGCAGCAAAATTTTGGCACTAGCCACTTTGCTGGCCGATGTGCTGAAGGGCGCGCTGGCAGTCAGCCTTGTCTGGCGGTTGGGCAGTGATAGCGCAGCTTTATTGGCCGGGCTGGCCGCATTTGTTGGGCATTTATTTCCGGTCTGGCTCGACTTTAAGGGCGGCAAAGGCATTGCGGTGTTCATCGGCGTGATTTTGATGACGTCGCCAATGACCGGATTGGTGTTTTTAACCGTCTGGTTGCTGATGGCGTTGGCCTTCCGCATTTCATCATTGTCGGCAATCGTTGCATTGATTGTGACGGTTCCGTTTTTGATGTTTCTGGGCGAGGCCGACACCGCGCTTTACACAAGCTTGATGGTCGCCTTGTCGCTCTGGGCGCATCGCGAGAACATTGCGCGCTTGCGCGCCGGAAACGAACCAAAAATCGGCAGCTAAAATTACTGCCCAAAAACAACAATAAAGGCGGTTGAGTATGACAGAGAGTTTCAGCCAAAAATTACAATGAGCATGGCGCTCGACCGGCGTGATTGTGGTTGAGGCAGCGCGGCGCTCGGGGTCTTTGATTACTGCGCGACTGGCCGGTGAACAAGGGCGCGAGGTGTTCGCCGTGCCCAATTCACCGCTTGATGCGCGTTGTCATGGTTCTAATAATCTGTTGCGTGACGGAGCTGTGTTGACCGAAAACGCCGATGATGTGTTGAATGTTCTGCGCCCGCTTATGGAGCAGCGCGAAATGGACAGCCGCACGCCACCGCCACCGCGCCAGCTTGAGACGTCGCCAGTTGACCCTGATGATGATTTGCGTCGTCGGATTGTCGACCTGATGGGGCCCGTGCCGATGACCGTAGATGAATTGATTGAGGTCGCAAATGCGCCCGTCAGCGCGGTTCATCTGGTTTTGTTAGAGCTTGAGTTGGCGGGACGTTTGACGCAAGAACCGGGCGGTAAAATCAGCCTGATTTGACCACCGCCAAAATTCTCTCATTTGACATGTGGGTCTATTTCGACCATATGATGCGCCCGAAACAAGATTTGAGGCGCTTTTATGCAAGTCGTTATTGTTGAATCGCCAGCTAAGGCGAAGACCATCAACAAATATCTGGGGTCAGACTTTACGGTTCTGGCAAGCTTCGGCCATGTGCGCGATTTGCCGGAGAAGAACGGCTCGGTTGACCCCGACAATGATTTTGCCATGTCATGGGAAGAGCAAGGCGACGCGCGCAAGCGTTTGAGCGAGATTGCCAAAGCCGTTAAAGGCGCTGACTCGTTGGTTCTCGCCACTGACCCCGACCGCGAAGGCGAAGCGATTAGCTGGCACGTGCTGGAAGTTCTGCGCAAAAAGAAAGTGCTGGGCGACAAGCCGGTGAGCCGCGTCGTTTTCAACGCGATTACCAAAAACGCCGTGCTGGAAGCAATGGCTAAGCCGCGCGAGATTGACGAAAAACTGGTCGACGCCTATTTGGCGCGCCGCGCACTTGATTATCTGGTCGGCTTTAACCTGTCGCCGGTTTTGTGGCGCAAGCTGCCCGGCGCGCGTTCGGCCGGTCGCGTGCAATCGGTTGCGCTGCGTCTGATTTGCGAACGCGAGTTGGAAATTGAAGCTTTCAATCCCCGCGAATATTGGTCGGTCGATACCGATTTCAAAACCGCCAATGGTGATGCGCTGCCGACACGTCTGGTGCGCCATAAGGGCGAGAAGCTCGACAAGTTCACCCTCGCCAATGAAGACATGGCGCGCGAAGCTGAAACCGCGATTGCCAGCACTGAATTTTCCATTGATAAAATTGAGAGCAAGCCGGGACAAAGAAAACCTGCTGCCCCCTTCACGACATCAACCCTGCAACAAGAAGCCAGCCGCAAGCTAGGCTTTAACGCCAAGCGCACCATGCAAGTGGCGCAATTGCTGTATCAGGGAGTGAGCATTGATGGTGAGGAAACCGGTCTCATCACCTATATGCGGACCGATGGCACACAAATCGCGCCTGAAGCGGTAACCGAAACCCGCGAGGTTATTGTTGAAGATTTCGGCGATGAATATTTACCCGATGCGCCGCGTGTCTATGAAACCAAAGCCGCCAACGCGCAGGAAGCGCATGAGGCCATTCGTCCAACCGCGTTGGCTCGACGGCCTGACCAAATGGGGCGCTATCTCGATGGCGACCAAGCCAAGCTATATGAGCTTATCTGGAAACGGACAATGGCCTCGCAAATGGAAAATGCGCGCGTGCAGCGCACGACGATTTCAATTGTCGGCGCTGATGGCGTGACCGGCATGCGTGCGTCCGGCACGGTGGTTACATTCTCCGGCTTTTTGAAGCTGTATGAAGAAGGCAAAGACGACGAAGCCGATGAAAAAGACGGCCCACGTCTGCCGCAAGTGGCCGAAGGTGAAAGCCTGTCGGTCTTCAAAATTTCGCCCGAACAGCATTTCACCGAGCCGCCGCCCCGCTATAGCGAGGCGACATTGGTAAAACGCATGGAAGAGTTAAGCATTGGACGCCCCTCAACCTATGCCTCAGTGCTGAGTGTGCTGCGCGAGCGTGATTATGTGGTGATGGATCGCAATCGCTTCATTCCGCAGGATAAAGGGCGTTTGGTAACGGCCTTTTTGGAAAACTTCTTCGACCGCTATGTCGATTATGATTTCACCGCTGCGCTGGAATCCGATCTCGATAAAGTATCTGACGGCACATTGAGTTACAAAGAAGTGCTGGCGCGTTTTTGGGAAGACTTCCACAAAACCGTCGATGCGACATTGGAAATCCGCAACACGCAAATTCTCGACACGATGAATGAAGTGATGGGCGCGCATATTTTCAAGGATACCGGCAATGGCAATCCACGCGTTTGCCCGAAATGCAGCGAAGGCGAATTAAGCCTTAAAACCGGTCGTTATGGCGCATTTGTCGGCTGCACGCGCTATCCTGATTGCCGCTTCACCCGCCCGTTTGCCGGAGAGCAAGCCGAGCAAGGCGATATTGAACGGATTTTGGGACAAGACCCTGAAAGCGGCCTTGACGTGCATATTAAAAACGGTCGCTTTGGGCCTTATATCCAGCTTGGCGATACGGGCGAAACCGAAGACAAGCCGAAACGTGCCGGAATTCCCAAAGGCAAGCAGCCGGCTGAGGTGGAATTTGATTATGCGCTGAAGCTGTTATCGCTGCCGCGCAATATCGGCCCGCATCCCGAGACCGGTGAAGATATTATGGCTGATATTGGTCGCTACGGCCCTTACATTAAAGCCGGTAAGCAATCAGCCAGCCTTGAAACGCCCGATGAAGTGTTTGAGATAGGCGTCAATCGTGCGGTCACGGTTTTAGCTGAACGCAAAGCCAAAGGCCCGGCGCAGCGGCGCGGCGGCAGCGTGATTAAAGATTTGGGCGAGCACCCTGACGATAAAAAACCGGTGCGCGTGATGGACGGTCGCTTTGGCCCTTATGTAAAATATGAAAAGGTCAATGCCACTATTCCAAAGGACGAAAACCCTGAAGACATCAGTTTAGAACGCGGGCTTGAACTCATCGCTGCGCGGATTGCCAAAGGCCCTGCCAAAAAACGAAAAAAAGCCGCACCGAAGAAAAAGAGCGCCTAATGGGCGGTATCCCGACGCGCGATGAGATTTTGCAATTCATCGCCGAGCAGTCAGGCGAGGTTACCAAGCGCGACATTGCCAAAGCCTTCAACATAAAAGGCGCAGACCGAATTCCGCTGAAACGATTATTGCGCGAATTGAACGCCGAAGGTTTGCTGGAAGGCAGTCGCAAAGGCGGCATGCGAGGACATGGTGAGTTACCCAGCGTCAGCGTGATACAAGTGACAGGTCGCGATAAGGAGGGCTATTTGGTGGCCCGCGCGCGCCGCGATGGCGACCTGCTGGACGGCCCGCAAGATCCGATTATTGAGATTGACGACAACCCGCGCCAAAATAGAGGGACCCGCCGTCATCGGCCTTCACCGCCCGTATCGCCCGGCGACACGGCCTTAGCGCGCCTGCAGCGCATCAATCAGCAAAAATATGTCGCCCGCATCATTCGCAAATTAGGCGATGCGGGTGGGCAGGTTATCGGCATGGTGCGCGAGCGCAATGATGGTCTTTGGCTGATACCGGCCGACCGTCGCGAGCGGCATGATTTTCAACTTGAAAGCGGCACGAAAGCCAAACACGGCGACTTGCTGGTGTGTGAAAAATTGCCCGGCCCGCGCATGGGCGCCAAGCGCGCGCGCATGAAGGACAATATTGGCGCGGCGGACGACCCGCACGCTTTCTCGCTTATCTCAATCGCCGAACAAGGCCTGCCGACAATATTTCCCGATGCGGTGCTTACCGAAGCCGATAAGGTGTTGGAAGCCGGTGCAAGCGGGCGTGAAGACCTGACCGCTCTGCCCTTTATCACCATTGATCCGGCCGATGCACGCGACCATGACGACGCCGTATTTGCCGAACCCGACCCCGATTGCGATGGCGGCTTTATTGTCTGGGTGGCAATTGCCGATGTCGCCGCCTATGTGATACCGGGCAGTGAGATGGACCGCGAAGCGCGCAAACGCGGCAATTCGGTATATATGCCCGACCGCGTTGTTCCGATGCTGCCCGAGAGGCTATCGACCGATTTGTGTTCGCTGCGCGAAAACGAAACCCGCCCCTGCATGGCGGTTCGCATGCATATTCGACCGGACGGAAAACGCAGTGGGCATAAATTCGTGCGCGGACTGATGCGCTCATCGGCCAAGCTAAGTTATGCCGAAGCACAGCGCGCATTTGATGGCGATTGCCCGGCCGAATTCAGCCAATTGGACAAACCGATTTTGCAACCGCTTTGGCAAGCTTATCAATGCATGGCTGCCGCGCGCGACCAGCGCCAGCCGCTGCGTATCAACCGGCCCGAGCGACGCGTCGAGATGAACGATAAGGGACAGATTACCCGCATTCACATTCCGCCGGTGCTGGAAGCACATAAACTGATTGAGGAAATGATGGTCAGCGCCAATGTCTGCGCCGCCGAGACCTTGGAAAAACAGAAGCGCACGCTGATGTATCGCGTGCATGACACGCCGCCCGATGAACGGGTGCGCGCGCTGTCTGATTTTCTGCGCTCGCTAGATGTCAAACTAAGCCTCGGACAAACGCTCTTGCCGAAACTGTTTAACGGATTGATGGAACAGGCCGCAGACAAACCCTTTGCCCCGACCATTTCAGAGGCGGTGCTGCGCACACAAGCACAAGCGGTCTATGCAGTTGAGAATATCGGCCATTTCGGCCTCAATCTTGGTCGCTATGCGCATTTCACCTCGCCCATTCGCCGCTATGCCGACCTGACCGTGCATCGCGCCCTTATTTCAGCCCTGAAAGCGGGAACCGATGGGCAAACTGAAGAAGAAGCAGACGCATTGGCGGATATTGCCGAGGCGGTATCGGCCACAGAGCGGCGCGCCATGCTTGCCGAGCGCAGTGCCGGAGAGCGTTATCTGGCGGCGCATATGAGCACCCATATCGGCGAAAGCTTTTCAGCGCGCATTTCAGGCGTGTCGCGGGCCGGGCTGTTCGTTACGCTCGACGATAGCGGTGCCGGCGGCTTGATACCGATTTCGCGACTTGGCGACGAACGCTTTTATGCTGACGAAAACAATATGTATATGACCGGTGGCACAACCGGCTTGACCTTTCGCATTGGCGAAGCGGTGGAAGTGGAATTGGAAGAAGCAACGCCGCTTAAGGGCGGGCTCTTGTTTTCTCTGCTGCAAGGTGGCACAAAAAGCGGCAAATCAAAACGCGGCCCAAAAAGACGCGGCGCGCTGCGCCGTCCACCACAAAGACGCGCCAGAGGAAGACGTTGAGCCATGAGCATCGAGCTTGTATTGCAGGAAGAACGCAGCCGCCGCAATGCGATGTGGCGCGGTTTGCGCGGTCAATGCCCGCAATGCGGCGAGAAAACATTATTTCGCAAATATCTGAAAATCAGCGATAACTGCGCCGCTTGTGGGTTGGCGCTTTCAGGGCATCAAGCCGATGATGCGCCCCCCTATTTCACAATTTTTATTGTCGGCCATACGATTATACCGGCCGCGTTGATTGTCGAGCGGCTTTACACGCCGCCACTTTACATTCATGCGCTGGTGTTTTGCATTTTGTCAGTGCTGGTCAGTCTGATTTCCTTGCCCATGGTCAAGGGAGCGGTGGTCGGCCTGCAA